>NZ_JAQGFU010000013.1:0-56989 GCF_030078455.1 Klebsiella sp. Ech2A
TGAGGCCCGAAGGTCCCCCACTTTGGTCTTGCGACGTTATGCGGTATTAGCTACCGTTTCCAGTAGTTATCCCCCTCCATCAGGCAGTTTCCCAGACATTACTCACCCGTCCGCCGCTCGTCACCCGGAGAGCAAGCTCTCCTGTGCTACCGCCCGACTTGCATGTGTTAGGCCTGCCGCCAGCGTTCAATCTGAGCCATGATCAAACTCTTCAATTTAAGTTTGATGCTCATGAATTAAACTTCGTAATGAATTACGTATGTTCACTCACTGAGACTTGGTATTCATTTTTCGTCCGAAGACGTTAAGAATCCATGTCACTTTGAGTGCCCACACAGATTGTCTGATAAATTGTTAAAGAGCAGTTGCGACGTGCTTTAGCGCTCTGTCGCGAGGTCCCGTATAATACGTTTTCCTCATTCAGAGTCAAGCGTTTAATTTTGCTTTTCTCTGTCGGCGTTCATCGCTGAACCCCGCTAACCCGGCGGCCTGTAAGCCGTTGTTCCGTGTCAGTGGAGGCGCATTATAGGGAGTTCTCTGACGTTGACAAGCCCTGTTTGCAAAAAACTTTTCAATCGCCTCTTTTTTCACCAAAACGGGTCGCGGAGTGGCAAAAAACCGGCGTTTTGCCGTTTTAAACAACGAAACGCCCCGCCTGGTGGCATACTGATAGAGTAGAAAAGAGAAAGGAACGGCATTTATGTCTTTAAGCGCACAGCAGCTGGCGGCACAGAAAAACATCTCCTGGGTACTGGCGGAGAAACTGGCCCAAAAAATTCTGACCGGCGAATATAAGCCGGAAAGCATTCTCCCCGGCGAAATGGAGCTGGGCGAGCAGTTCGGCGTGAGCCGAACTGCGGTACGAGAGGCGGTCAAGACGCTGACAGCGAAAGGTATGCTCTTGCCGCGCCCGCGCATCGGTACCCGCGTTATGCCACGCAGTAGCTGGAACTTTCTCGACAAGGAGCTGCTCTCCTGGTGGTTAACGGAAGATAACTTCGAAGAGGTGGTGACCCACTTCCTCGTCATGCGCAGCAGCCTCGAGCCGCAGGCCTGCTTTCTGGCCGCCACCCTGGGCTGCGCGGAGCAGAAGGCGCAGCTCAATAGCCTAATGGAAGAGATGGGCGAGCTGAAAAGACGCTTCCAGCGCGAGCGCTGGATTGAAGTCGATATGGCCTGGCATGAGCACATCTATGAAATGAGCGGTAATCCCTTCCTTATCTCTTTCGCCTCGCTATTCCATTCGGTCTATCACACTTACTTCACTTCTATTACCCAGAATGAGGTGGTGAAGCTGGATCTCCATCAGGCAATTGTTGACGCGATTCTGAACAGCGACGGCCCGCGAGCGCTCAGCGCCTGCCAGGCCCTGCTGAGCGCACCAAACCATTCAGGTAAATAAAGGGTTCCGCATGACCGAGAAGAAAGGGCGTAGTATGGCCGGACTGCCGTGGATTGCGGCGATGGCCTTTTTTATGCAGGCGCTGGACGCCACCATTCTGAATACCGCCCTTCCGGCAATAGCCCATAGCCTCAACCGTTCGCCGCTGGCAATGCAGTCCGCGATCATCAGCTATACGCTAACGGTAGCGATGCTCATTCCGGTCAGCGGGTGGCTGGCCGACCGCTTCGGCACGCGCAAAGTGTTTATTATTGCCGTAGGCCTGTTTACGCTCGGCTCCCTCGCCTGCGCGCTTTCCGGCTCCCTGATGGAGCTGGTCATCTTTCGCGTCATTCAGGGGGTTGGCGGTGCGATGATGATGCCGGTCGCGCGGCTGGCATTATTGCGGGCCTATCCGCGCAGCGAGCTGCTGCCGGTGCTGAACTTCGTGACGATGCCGGGGCTTGTCGGTCCTATTCTTGGCCCCGTTCTCGGCGGCGTGCTGGTGACCTGGGCCAGCTGGCACTGGATTTTCCTGATCAATATTCCCATTGGCATTATTGGTATCCTTTATGCGCGTAAATGCATGCCGGACTTCACCACGCCACGCCGACGTTTCGATACCCGCGGATTTTTGCTCTTTGGACTAAGCCTGGTGCTGTTCTCCAGCGGTATCGAACTGTTTGGCGAGAAAATCGTCGCCAGCTGGATCGCGCTGACGGTTATCGCCCTTAGCGTTCTTTTACTGCTGGCCTATATTCGCCATGCCCGCCGCCATCCAGCCCCGCTGATCTCGCTTTCTTTATTTAAGACCCGAACCTTTTCCGTCGGGATCGCCGGTAATCTGGCAACGCGTCTGGGTACGGGCTGCGTGCCGTTCCTGATGCCGCTGATGCTGCAGGTCGGTTTTGGCTATTCGGCAATCATCGCCGGCTGCATGATTGCGCCGACCGCCGTCGGCTCTATTATCGCGAAATCTACCGTTACGCAGATCCTGCGCTGGCTCGGCTACCGGAAAACCCTGGTAGGAGTAACGATATTTATCGGCCTGATGATCGCCCAGTTCTCGTTCCAGTCGCCCGCGATGCCCGTCTGGATGCTGCTGCTGCCGCTGTTTGTTCTGGGGATGGCGATGTCCACTCAGTTCACCTCCATGAACACCATTACGCTTGCCGACCTCACCGATGATAACGCCAGCGGCGGCAACAGCCTGCTGGCGGTCACGCAGCAGCTATCAATCAGTCTCGGGGTAGCGATTAGCGCGGCGGTACTGCGCTTTTATGAAGGGTTCGACAGCGCCAGTACCGTGGAGCAGTTTCACTACACCTTTATTACGATGGGCGCGATCACCGTCGTGTCCGCGCTGGTGTTTATGCTGTTGAAGGCGAAGGATGGCCGCAACCTGATAAAGGAACGGCATAAACGCTAGGCTGAGCCGCGAACGATAAGCTCAGGGGTGAGCTGCACGCGCTGCTGCTGCTGTCCGGGATCGGCCATCCGGTGAATCAGCACATCAATCGCCAGCTCGCCCAGCTCATCCTTTGGCTGATGGATAGTCGTCAGCGGCGGCGTCATATAGCGGGCCAGCTCGATATCGTCATAGCCCACCAGCGCCATATCCTGCGGAATACGCAGCCCGGCCTGGTAAAGCGACTGATATGCCCCAAACGCCATGGCGTCGTTGCCGACAAATACCGCCTGCGGGCGTTCCGATAAGGTCAGCAGCTCCTGCATCGCGCTGAATCCACCGCCAAACTCAAAGTCGCTGGTAATCACGTATCCCTCAGCCACTTCCAGCCCGGCGCGGGACATCGCGGCGTGATAGCCCTCAAGGCGCAGCCGCGACGGCGTTTTATCCAGCGGACCGGCAATACAGGCAATCCGGGTATGGCCCTGGTCTATCAGGTACTGGGTCGCCATATCGCCCCCCAGCAGCGAGTTATCCTGAATCAGATCGCTGTCGCCATCAAACGGCGCCCAGTCCATCATCACCGTTGGCACCGAAGGATAGCGCTGCATTATTTCTGGCGAAGGCTGATGCGTTTCGGTACAGAGCAGCAGTAAGCCATCGACGCGCTTTTGCATCAGCGTTTCAAGGTTACTGTTCATGCGCTGCTCGTCACCTTCCGTATTGCACAGCACCAGGCTATAGCCGCGTTCAAAACAGCTACGCTCTACGCCGCGCACCAGCTCAGAATAAAACGGGTTGGTACTGGCGGTGATCAGCATGCCGATGGTGCGGGTTTGATTGAGCTTGAGGCTACGCGCCAGAGCGGACGGCGCGTAGTTAAGATTTTTGATCGCCGCGTCCACTTTGGCGGTAATCGCCTCGCTGACGAAACGATCTTTATTAATGACGTGGGAAACCGTCGAAGTGGAAACGCCCGCCATGCGGGCTACATCCTTCATGGTAGCCAAGCGTTACCCCTGTTGACGTAAAAATTCGTCGATTTCTTTTCGCCATGGCACTGAAGGCTGTGCGCCTTTGCGGGTAACGGCAATGGCGGCGGCGGCATGGGCAAAGCGGATGGCCTCTGCCAGCGCGGTCCCTTCCAGTAATGCGGTGACCAGGGCGCCGTTAAAGGTATCGCCCGCGGCAATGGTATCGATGGCCTGAACCTTAAAGCCCGGGACCCGGCGGCCTTCGCCATCATGGCTCACCCAGACGCCGCGGCTGCCCAGCGTAATAATAACGGTACCGATACCTTTTTTATGCAGCGCGTTAGCCGCTTTGGCGGCATCGTCATCGTTTTCGACGCGAATACCGGTCAGCTTCTCCGCTTCCGTTTCGTTAGGGGTGATGATATCCACCAGCGCCAGCAGCTCATCCGACAGCTCGCGCGCCGGGGCCGGATTCAGCACCACGCTTGTTTGATGCTGATGGGCGATTTTGGCCGCCGCCAGCACGCTCTCCAGCGGCGACTCCAGCTGCATCAGCAGCGCATCGGCGTCGGCAATACGCGCCTTTTCTGCCTCAACCTGAGCGACCGAAAGGGCGGCATTGGCGCCGGCATGAATGCCGATCACATTCTCACCTTCGCCGTTAACAAAGATCAGCGCCACGCCGGTTGATTCATCTTTTACCGCGCGCACCGGCGCGATGTCGATGTTATCGCTCGCCAGCTGGCGGCGAACGCGCTCGCCGGTATCGTCATCGCCGGTACAGGCGATAAACGCAATGTTTGCCCCGCTGCGCCCGGCGGCTACGGCCTGGTTGGCACCTTTACCGCCAAAAGCCACCTGATAGTGGTTACCGGTGACGGTTTCGCCCGGCGTCGGGAAAGATTGAAGGTTAAGAATGTGATCGGCATTGATGCTGCCAAGGACGATAAGTTTGCCTGAGGTTTTCATCATTTGAGTTCCCGGGAAAGCGCGCCACCGGACTCCGGTGGCGCATGCCCTGCTTTTCTTTTTTATGTTGTCCCTCGGACCGTTGCCGGCCCGAATCGCATATTACTGCTTAATGACCAGTTTCAGCTCAACCGGATAGCTGGCGTCCACCTTTTCACCCTTCAGCACTTTATCGGCAGTCTCGACGCCTTTCACGCCGATCTGCTCAGGCAGCTGGGCGATAGTCGCAGCCAGTTTGCCACTATTTACCGCTTTTTCGCCATCCGGAGTGCCGTCAAATCCAACCACCATCACATCGGATTTACCCGCCGTTTGTAAAGCGCGCAGCGCGCCCAGCGCCATTTCGTCGTTCTGAGCAAATACCGCCTGCACGTCCGGATGCGCCGTCAGCAGGTTCTGCATGACGTTCAGGCCCTTGGTACGGTCGAAATCTGCCGGCTGGCTCGCCAGCACGTTAAATTTGTGCGCCGCTACGGCCTGCTTAAATCCTTCTCCACGTTCGCGCGCCGCGGATGTCCCTGCGATACCCTGCAGCTCAATCACCTTCGCGTTCTCGCCCGCTTTCTTCGCAATATAGTCGCCGGCCATTTTGCCGCCGAGCACGTTATCAGAAGCAATATGGCTAACCACGTCGCCTTTCGAAGCCTGACGGTCAAGGGTAATGACCGGGATCTTCGCCTGGTTAGCCATCTTCACGGCGTTACCTACCGCATCAGAGTCGGTCGGGTTGATCAGCAGCAGCTTCGCGCCGCGCACCGTCAAATCCTGCACGTTGGCCAGCTCTTTCGCCGGGTTATTTTGTGAATCCAGCACCACCAGGTTGTAGCCCAGCTTGTCGGCTTCTTTCTGCGCCCCCTCTTTCAGGGAGACAAAGAACGGGTTGTTAAGGGTCGAGATAACCAGGGCAATGGTATCTTTCGCCATCGCGTTGGCGCTCACGGTCGCGCTTAAAGCAACAGCAGATACCAGGGTCGCCAGTTTTTTCATATTCATAGTTAAGATGTCCTGTAGAGTTCTTAGTTACTGCTTTTTGTTATCTACCAGCACCGCCAGCAAAATGACCACCGCTTTAACGATCATCTGGTAATAGGAAGAAACGCCTAATAGGTTCAATCCGTTATTCAGGAAGCCGAGGATCAGTGCCCCAATCAGGGTACCGACGATGCGCCCCTTGCCGCCGGCCAGGCTGGTACCGCCCAGCACCACCGCCGCAATGGCATCCAGCTCATAGCCGGTCCCCGCCGTCGGCTGCGCGGAGGAGAGGCGCGCCACTTCGATAATGCCCGCCAGCGAAGCCAGCAGGCCACACAGAGAATAGACGATGATTTTAACTTTATTGACGCTGATACCGGACAGGCGCGTGGCCGCTTCGTTGCCGCCCAGCGCGTAGATATAGCGGCCCAGGCGGGTGTGGTGCAGCATGTACCAGGCGGCAAGGAAGACGATCGCCATAATCCACACCGGCGTCGGGATCCCCAGCGGACGGCCGATACCAAACCAGCCAAACAGATCGGCATTATCCGTAAACCCGGTATTCACCGGACTGCCGTTGGTGTAGACCATCGTCACGCCGCGCAGCAGCAGCATCATCACCAGCGTAGCGATAAAGGCCTGCACGCGCCCTTTCGCTACAATCACCCCGGTCACCGCACCGATGGCCGCACCCAGCGCCAGCGCGCCGGCAATCGCCACCAGCGCATTAACCTCCAGGCCAACAATCGACGCGGCAACCGCGCCGGTCAGCGCCAGCAGGGAGCCCACCGACAGGTCGATCCCCGAAGTGAGGATAACCAGCGTCATGCCGACCGCCATAATGGCGTTAACCGAAGTCTGCTGCAGGATATTGAACAGGTTATTGACGGTAAAAAAGTTGGGGCTCATGGTCGAGACAATCGCTATCAGCACCAGCAGGGCAATCAGCGATTTTTGCTCCATCAGCCATGCTTTAGTGAAATAGCGGCGACCAGCAGCAGCCTGGGTTGTCATCTTTTTTACTCCTGATTCACACGGTTAAGCTTGCCCACAGCGGCAGCCATCAATACTTCCTGGGTGGCCTGCTCGCGTGTAAATTCACCGCCGAGATGCCCTTCATGCATCACAATGATGCGATCGCTCATGCCCAACACTTCCGGCATCTCCGAAGAGACCAGAATGATGCTCAGACCATCGGCCTTAAACTGGTTAATCAGCTGGTAGATCTCTTTCTTCGCCCCAACGTCAACGCCGCGGGTAGGCTCATCAAGGATCAGGACCTTCGGGCGGGTCATCAGCCCGCGGGCGATGGCCACCTTCTGCTGGTTACCGCCGGAGAGCAGGCCTATCGCCTGCTCCATCGATGGCGTTTTGACATTGAACAGGCGGATAAAATCGCTTACCGCCTGCTGTTCATCTTTATGCTTCAGCCGGCCGCCGGCGTGGCTGAAGTAGCGCAGCGCGGTCAGCGACATGTTTTCCTTTACCGACATGCCGAGGACTAAGCCATCGCGCTTGCGGTCTTCGGAGATATAAACGATGCCGTTCGCCAGGCCATCCTGCGGGGAGCGGGCGATCACTTCACGCCCGTCGAGGGTGACGGAACCGCTGCTGCGCGGCAGTGCGCCGTACAGAACCTTCATCAGCTCCGTGCGACCGGCCCCCATCAGCCCGGCGACGCCCAGAATCTCCCCCTGACGCAGGGTAAAGGAGACGTTTTCCACGCCCGGCCCGCACAGGTTATCCACCTTGAGACGCACGGCGCCCGGCGCTTTATCCAGGCGCGGATACTGGTCTTCCAGCTTGCGGCCGACCATCATCTCAATCAGCAGGTCTTCATCCAGGCTCGCCACCTCGCGCTCGGCGATAAACTGCCCGTCGCGAAAGACGGTAACATCGTCGCAAATCTCGAAGATCTCTTTCATGCGGTGGGAGATATAGACGATCCCGCGCCCCTGAGATTTCAGCTCGCGGATAACGCGGAACAGGGAGGCCGTTTCGGTGTCGGTCAGGGCGTCCGTAGGCTCATCCATAATGATGACCTTCGACTCAAAGCTCAGCACCTTGGCAATTTCAACCATCTGCTGGTCGCCGATCGACAGATCGCCCACCAGCTTTTGGCTGTTAAAACGTAAATTCAGCTTCGCCAGCAGCTTGTCCGCTTCGGCATACATCGTTTTCCAGTCGATTTTGCCAAACCGGTTCACGAACTCACGGCCGAGGAAAATATTTTCCGCGATCGTCAGCTGGGGGATGAGGTTAAGTTCCTGGTGAATAATACCGATCCCGGCTTCCTGAGAGGATTTCGGTCCGTTGAAGGTGGTCTCTTTGCCTAACCACGTTAAGGAGCCAGCGTCGCGGGCGTAGATCCCGGCCAGCACCTTCATCATGGTGGACTTACCGGCACCGTTTTCGCCAACCAGCGCCATCACCCGGCCGGCATAAACGTTGAGCGCGGCGCCGGAGAGCGCTTTGACGCCTGGGAACGCTTTATCGATCCCTTTTAGCTGCAATAAGGCTTCCATATCGGCGACCTCAGAACGTGACGCCGGCACAGAGAATGACGTTCGCAAACGGGGAGCACTCCCCGCTGCGAATCACCGCCTGACTATCCGCGGTTTGTTTTTTAAACTGCTCATGACTGGTGTAACGAATTTCAATGGTGTTTCCCTGGTATTGCTGCAGCAGCTCAAGGTGAGTGAGCAACGTCGCATGGAGCTGCGGATTATGAGTTTTAATCTCTTCCGCAAGGATCGCCGCTTCAACCTGCATTTCCGCCGTTACCACCTCCAGAACCTGCATAAAGGAGGGAACGCCCTGGGTTAACGCCATATCAATACGCGCGCTGCTGCGGGGAACCGGCAACCCGGCATCGCAGACCACCAGCGTATCGGTATGACCCAGGCGGGAGATAACCGAGGAAATATCAGCGTTAAGTACGGTGCCCTTTTTCATTTTTCTCTTCTGCTCCAGTAGCGAAACGTTTCGCTGAACAGAGTATTGTCAAAATACGCGCAGAAAACCATCGCCAAAAGAGAGAAATGTGATCGCCATCGAAACGTTTCGCAAGCGTGGGGGAGAGAAAAGTGAGCGCAGGCAAAAAACAATAAAAAGCCCTTCGCAAGGAAGGGCTTCGGTACATCAAATTTCGACCTGGGTACCCAGCTCAATCACCCGGTTAGGCGGGATCTCAAACTGATCCGGCGCCCGCAGGGCGTTGCGCTGCAGCAGGAGATAGAGCTTGCCTCGCAGCCGCAGATACCACGGGCGTTTGCCGATAATCAGCGATTCATGCGACATGAAGAACGAGGTTTCCATCATCCGACAGCTCAGCCCTTCCAGCCCGCAGCGGTGGAAAACTTCTTCCACATTCGGCGTTTCGCGCCAGCCGTAGCTCGCCACCACGCGCCAGAACGACGGTGAGATTTGCTCGATCTGCACCCGGCGAACGTTGTGCACGTAAGGCGCATCTTCGGTCCGCAGCGTCAGCAGGATCACCCGCTCATGCAGCACCTTGTTGTGCTTGAGGTTGTGCAGCAGGGCAAACGGAATAACGTTCAGGGCGCGGGACATATACACCGCAGTGCCCGGCACGCGGACCGGCGGCGATTTCTCCAGCGAAGAGATCATTGCTTCCAGCGAGTTGCCGTGTTCGTGCATCCGGCGCAGCAGGCGGAAACGCTCGCTCTTCCAGGTGGTCATCACGGTGAACATCACCAGGCCAAGGGTTAGCGGCAGCCAGCCGCCGGAGACGATTTTATCCAGGTTGGCCGAGAACAGCGGCAGGTCGATGCACATAAAGGCGATAAACAGCAGCGCCACGAGGAATTTATTCCAGTGCCAGTTTTGCCGCGCCACGGTGGTGAACAGGATAGTGGTCAGCACCATGGTGCCGGTCACCGCGATACCGTACGCCGCCGCCAGGTTGGAGGAGTGCTCGAAGCTGATAATCACAATGACCACCGAAACGTACAGCAGCCAGTTGATGAACGGGATATAAATCTGCCCGGACTCCATCTCGGAGGTATGGATGATGCGCATTGGCGACAGGTATCCCAGGCGCACCGCCTGGCGGGTCAACGAGAAGACCCCGGAAATAACCGCCTGGGAGGCAATGACCGTCGCCAGAGCGGCGATAATCAGCATCGGGATCAGCGCCCATTCAGGCGCCAGCAGGAAGAACGGGTTTTTGATCGCCTCAGGATGTTTGAGCAGCAGCGCCCCCTGGCCGAAGTAGTTCAGCACCAGCGAAGGCAGCACCACGGAGAACCACGCTAAGCGAATAGGCAATTTACCGAAGTGGCCCATATCGGCATACAGCGCCTCAACGCCGGTAATGGAGAGCACCACCGCCCCAAGGGCGACAAAAGAGACGGTCTTATATTCGAGGAAGAAGTGCACCGCCCAATAGGGATTGAGCGCCTGCAGTACTTGCGGATTATCAATGATGCTGCGCGCACCAAGCACCGCCAGCAGCAGGAACCAAATCAGCATAATCGGCGCAAACAGCTTACCCACCATACTGGTACCGTGCTTCTGGATGGCAAACAGCAGCGTCAGCACAATAATGGATATCGGAACAACCCAGGTATCCAGATTGGGCGCAATAATTTCCAGCCCCTCAATCGCCGACATCACCGAGATCGCCGGGGTGATGACCACCTCGCCATAGAAGAAGCTGCCGCCAATCAGCCCAAGGATAACCAGCACCGACGTCATTCGCGCGGACGTATTGCGTCCCGCCAGCGACATTAGCGTCAGAATGCCCCCCTCTCCGGCGTTGTCCGCCCGCATGACGAAGGTGATATATTTGAGTGATACGGTAAAAATTAACAGCCAGAAAATTAGCGACAGAAAGCCAAAAACGGCATCACGTTCAACGCCAAACCCAAACTGACCTGACAGACATTCACGCAGCGTATACAGCGGGCTGGTGCCAATATCGCCGTATACCACGCCGATTGCCGCCAGCGTTACTGCCGGAAGCGATTGCTTATTATCAGAGCTCATAGACTAGTCTTTTCGTTTATACATATCATTTTTCAAGCTGCTTCTGCGCAGGTGGCGTCCAGAAATCCCTGTCACATAGCCGTGCGCCAGGGGATTTCATCCCTTGCTGCCTTGCCGCATCCTGAATGTTTTTGTGTATATAAAACAAATGTGTTCCCGGTCCTCAGGCTCACAAAAAGCGCACAGTATGCACGATTCTTTGCTGAATCGTACCCCTAACGGACACCATATTAACCTGGCTCAAAGAAAATAAATCGAATCTTCAGGCTATTACCACACCTAATCAAACATCTATACTCGACTCAATAACGACACATGAAAAAGCACGCAACTCAATTATGGCTCAATCACATTTACTGGCAGAAAGAATTTCCCGGCTCAGCGCAGCGCTGGAAAAAGGTTTGTTTGAACGCAGTCATGCGATACGGCTCTGTCTGCTTGCCGCGCTCAGCGGCGAGAGCGTGTTTTTACTCGGTCCGCCGGGCATCGCCAAGAGCCTGATCGCCCGCCGTCTTAAATTCGCCTTCCAGCAGGCTCGCGCCTTTGAATACCTGATGACCCGCTTCTCTACCCCGGAAGAGGTTTTTGGTCCGCTATCCATCCAGGCCCTGAAGGATGAAGGCCGTTACGAGCGCTTAACCGCAGGCTACCTGCCGGAAGCGGAGATCGTCTTCCTCGATGAGATCTGGAAAGCCGGTCCGGCTATCCTTAACACCCTGCTGACCGCCATTAACGAACGCCACTTCCGCAACGGCGCCACCGAGGAGAAAATCCCGATGCGCCTGCTGGTGGCGGCGTCCAATGAACTCCCGGAAGCGGATAGCAGCCTGGAAGCACTGTATGACCGAATGCTGATCCGCCTGTGGCTCGATAAGGTACAGGATAAAACCAACTTCCGCTCCATGCTGCTCAGCCAGCAGGATGAAAACAGTAATCCGGTGCCGGTTGCCCTGCAGGTCAGTAACGAAGAGTTTACGCAGTGGCAGCAGGATATCAGCGGCGTGAAGCTGACGGATAGCGTATTCGAGCTTGTCTATCAGCTGCGCCAGCAGCTGGAGACGCAGCCCAAGGCGCCCTACGTTTCGGACCGCCGCTGGAAAAAGGCCATTCGCCTGCTGCAGGCCAGCGCCTTCTTCAGCGGCCGCGATAGCATCGCGCCCATCGACCTGATTCTGCTGAAAGACTGCCTGTGGCACGACGTAGAAAGCATGAACCTGATGTCACAGCTGCTGGAAACCCTGATGACCAACCACGCCTGGCAGCAGCAGGCCATGCTGACGCGCCTCGGGGCGATCACCCAAAGGCGTATTCAGATCCAACAGCAGCACAGCGACAAAACCGCGCTGAAGGTTACGCGTCTCGGCGGCATGTTCAGCCGGAAAGCGCACTACGAGCTTCCCGCCGACGTAGAAGGGACAACGCTCCTTCTGCTGCTTCAGCAGCCGCTTAAGCTACACGATATGCAGGTCATCCATATTACCTTTACCCGTGAGGAGCTCTCCCACTGGCTGGAGAAGGGCGGCGAGATCCGCGGCAAGCTCAACGGCATTGGTTTTGCCCAGCCGCTAGATATGGACGTTGATACCAGCCAGCATCTGGTGGTGCGCGACGTCAGCCTGCAGGGCTCGCGGCTGGCTCTTCCCGGCAGCGAATCGCAGGAAAATATGCCTGCTGAAATTCGCCAGCAGCTGGAAGCTCTCGATGACGAGTGGCATCAGCAGCACAACCGCTTTAGCGAACAGCAAAAATGTCTGTTCATTCCCGGTGACTGGCTGGGACGTATCGAAGCCAGCCTGCAGGACGTCGGGGCGCAGATTAAACAGGCCCGTCAGCCATGACGCTGGATATGCTGAATGTCATGCTGGCAGTCAGCGAAGAGGGGATGATCGAAGAGATGCTGCTGGCGCTGCTGGCCTCCCCGCAGCTTGCCGTTTTCTTTGAAAAATTCCCGCGGCTGAAAAACATTATCGCCGCCGATATCCCGCGCTGGCGCGAAGCCGTCAGGGCCAGGCTAAAAGAGACGCATATCCCGCCAGAGCTCGATGCCGAAGTGCAGAACTATCAGCGGTCGCAGCTTCTTTCGACCTCTCAGTTCATCGTTCAGCTGCCGCAAATTCTTACGCAGCTGCACAGGCTCGAATCCCCTTTTGCCGCCCAGGCCCAGCAGCTGGCGGATGATAACCCGCACTTTACGCCCGCGTTGCACACCCTGTTCCTGCAGCGCTGGCGCCTGAGCCTGGTGGTGCAGGCCACCACCCTCAATCAGCAGCTGCTGGATGAAGAGCGCGATCGGCTGCTCAACACGATGCAGGAGCGGATGACCCTCAGCGGCCAGCTCGAGCCGGTGCTGGTGGAAAACGATAACTCCGCAGGGCGCCTGTGGGATATGAGCGCAGGCGAGCTGAAGCGCGGCGATTATCAGCTGATCGTTCGCTACGGCGATTTTCTGACGCAGCAGCCGGAGCTGATGCAGCTGGCTGAACAGCTCGGGCGCTCGCGGGAAGCAAAATCGGTCCCCAAAAAGGATGCGCCGATGGAGGCCTTTCGCAGCCTCGTGCGCGAACCGGCAACGGTACCGGAACAGGTTGATGGCCTGCAGCAAAGCGACGATATTCTGCGCCTGCTTCCGCCGGAGCTGGCCACCCTTGGGATCACCGAGCTGGAGTTCGAGTTCTACCGCAAGCTGGTGGAAAAGCAGCTGCTGACCTACCGGCTGCACGGCGACGCGTGGCGGGAAAAAATCACCGAACGACCGGTTATCCGGCAGGATTTTGACGAACAGCCGCGCGGGCCATTTATCGTCTGCGTCGATACCTCAGGCTCAATGGGCGGTTTTAACGAACAGTGCGCCAAGGCGTTTTGCCTGGCATTGATGCGGGTCGCGCTGGCGGACAACCGGCGCTGCTTTATCATGCTGTTTTCCAGCGAAGTGGTGCATTACGAGCTCACCGGCCCGCAGGGGCTGGAGCAGGCGATTCGTTTCCTCAGCCAGCGTTTCCGCGGCGGTACCGATCTGGCCAGCTGTTTTCGGGCCATTATTGAGCGCATGCAAAACCCGCAGTGGGTGGATGCCGATGCGGTGGTGATTTCTGATTTTATCGCCCAGCGCCTGCCGGATGAGGTGATCAATAAGGTGGGGGAACTTCAGCGCAGGCACCAGCATCGCTTTCACGCGGTGGCGATGTCGATGCATGGCAAACCCGGGATCATGCGCATCTTCGATCATATCTGGCGCTTTGATACCGGGCTGCGTAGCCGCCTGCTGAGGCGCTGGCGGCGTTAAGGCGCGGATTAAAGCAGGGCAGCGACGCTTTCACGGACCTGTGCAGGCCATACGCCGCACTGGACCTGTCCGATATGGTCGAGCTGCAGCAGCAGCATCGTCAAGCGCGACTGACCGATACCGCCGCCGATGGTCTGCGGCATTTCGCCGCGCAGCAGCGCCTGGTGCCACTCCAGCTTCAGGCGATCTTCATCACCGGTGATCGCCAGCTGACGCTTCAGAGCCTCGGCATCGACGCGGATCCCCATAGAAGAAAGCTCGAAGGCATCTTCCAGAACCGGGTTCCACACCAGAATATCGCCGTTCAGGCCGGCAAAGCCTTCGGCAACCTCGGTGCTCCAGTCATCATAATCCGGCGCACGCACGTCGTGGCGCTGGCCGTCGGTCAGCTTGCCGCCAATCCCGATAAGAAATACGGCGCCCAGCTCTTTGGCAATCGCCCGCTCGCGCCCTTTAGCGTCGAGATCCGGGTAGCGGCTCAGCAGATCCTGGCTATGAACAAACTGGATCCGTTCCGGCAGGAACGGCGTCAGGCCAAACTCTTTGCTGACGGCCGCTTCGGTCGCTTTGATCCCGGCATAGATGGCTTCTACGGTGGCTTTCAGCGTCCCGTCGTGGCGTTCATCATCGCCCATCACGCGCTCCCAGTCCCACTGGTCAACGTAGACGGAGTGGATGGCGGTCAGACGGTCTTCATCGGGGCGAAGGGCCTTCATGTGCGTGTACAGCCCTTCGCCCGCGCTGAAGTCGTGTTGTCCCAGCGTTTGACGCTTCCATTTAGCCAGTGAGTGAACGACTTCAAACTGGGCATCCGGCAGCGTTTTCACTTTTACCTGAACCGCCTTCTCGCAGCCAGACAGGTTGTCCTGAGTCCCGTCCCCTACGCGGCTTAAAATGGGAGCCTGGACTTCGATCAGGCCCAGTTTGTCTTCCAGCTGGCGGGAAAAGTGAGACTTAACGAAGCTGATCTGGCGTTGTTTTGCGATATATGCGGTTTTCATTTTTATGACTCCTGCGTCCTGTTGCTATTGATTAAGCAACAAACCAGGCCGTCAATTCAATAATCAAACAACAAAAAGGCTCATACACTTTTGATTCATTAAAATATAGGGCTAATATAGAAAGAACCTTCAAACATCATAAGAAAAACCTATGGAAAATTATCAGATCGATAATCTGGACCGCGGCATCCTTGAAGCCTTAATGGCCAATGCGCGCACCGCCTACGCCGAACTGGCCAAACAATTTGGCGTCAGCCCGGGGACTATCCACGTGCGGGTGGAGAAGATGAAGCAGGCGGGCATTATTACAGGCGCGCGGATCGACGTGAATCCGAAGCAGCTCGGCTACGACGTGTGCTGCTTTATCGGCATTATCCTGAAAAGCGCTAAAGACTACCCTTCGGCGCTGGCCCGGCTTGAAAGCCTGGATGAGGTGACCGAAGCCTACTACACCACCGGCCACTACAGCATCTTTATTAAGGTGATGTGCCGCTCGATCGACGCCCTTCAGCAGGTACTTATCAACAAGATCCAAACAATCGATGAAATTCAGTCCACCGAGACGCTGATCTCCCTGCAAAACCCGATTATGCGTACCATCCGCCCGTGATCGGGCTTTTTTAATCCCACATTTTCCACAGGTAGATCCCAGCTCACACACAGCGTACAATGTGCCACACTGAATAAATGAGCGGACGATCATGGCAGACATTACTCTTATCAGCGGCAGCACCTTAGGCAGTGCGGAATATGTAGCAGAGCATCTGGCGGAAAAGCTGGAAGAAGCGGGCTACAGCAGCGAAATCCAGCACGGCCCACTGATTGAAGATCTGCCGACGGACGGGATCTGGCTGGTTATCTCCTCAACGCACGGTGCCGGCGATATTCCTGACAACCTGATGCCTTTCTATGAGGCGCTGCAGGAGCAGAAGACGGACCTTTCAGCCGTACGCTTTGGCTCAGTCGGGATCGGCAGTCGTGAATATGACACCTTCTGCGGCGCAATCGACAAGATTGACGATGCGCTGAAGGCATGCGGAGCGAAACAGATCGGCGAAACGCTGAAGATTAACGTCCTCGATCATGAGATTCCGGAAGATCCGGCCGAGATTTGGCTGGGATCCTGGAAAAACCTGATCTAATTTTTGTAAAGATCGCCCGATCATCTGTGGATAACTATGCTTAAAACCACTGATCAACCGGTAGTTATCCAAAGCATAAGCGTTGACTGCTTTTTGAGCTGTGCATAACCCTTCATTTTGATCCCAGCTTATACGGAACAGGATCACCGATCATTCACAGAAAGTGATCCTCCTTAACCGATTGATCTTAAAACGCGGATCCGGCTTATCCACAGGAAGGTCCGATCCTAATAAGAGATCACAATAAAACAGATCTCTAAATAAAAGATCTTCTTTTAAATACTCAAGATCCCGGAGCTTTCTCGGAACTCGAAAGTTGAGTAGAATCCACGGCCCGGGCTTCAATCCATTTTCAAACCGCTTTATGCGAGGCATACCACCATGTTTTATCAGGATCCTTTTGACGTCATCATCATTGGCGGGGGTCATGCAGGCACTGAGGCCGCAATGGCCGCAGCGCGTATGGGTCAGCAGACCCTGCTTTTGACACACAATATCGACACTCTGGGGCAGATGAGCTGCAACCCGGCGATTGGCGGCATTGGGAAAGGACACCTGGTAAAAGAAGTGGATGCTCTTGGCGGCCTGATGGCGAAAGCGATCGACCATGCGGGCATTCAGTTTAGGATACTAAACGCCAGCAAAGGCCCGGCGGTACGCGCCACTCGCGCTCAGGCAGACCGCGTGCTCTACCGCCAGGCGGTACGGACGGCGCTGGAAAACCAGCCCAATCTGATGATCTTCCAGCAGGCGGTTGAGGATCTGATTGTCGAAAACGATCGCGTTGTCGGCGCTGTGACCCAGATGGGGCTGAAGTTCCGCGCCAAAGCGGTTGTGCTGACCGTCGGAACCTTCCTTGACGGCAAGATCCACATCGGACTGGATAACTACAGCGGCGGTCGTGCAGGCGATCCGCCGGCGATCTCGCTCTCCCGCCGCTTACGCGAACTGCCGCTGCGCGTCAGCCGTTTGAAAACCGGTACTCCGCCGCGTATTGACGCGCGCACCATCGATTTCAGCGTCCTGGCACAGCAGCATGGCGATGACCCTATGCCGGTATTCTCGTTCATGGGATCTGCGGATCAGCATCCGCGTCAGGTTCCGTGCTACATCACGCACACTAACGAGAAAACGCACGACGTCATCCGCAATAACCTCGATCGCAGCCCGATGTACGCCGGGGTGATTGAAGGGATCGGCCCGCGTTACTGCCCGTCGATCGAAGATAAGGTGATGCGCTTTGCCGATCGCAACCAGCATCAGATCTTCCTCGAGCCGGAAGGCCTGACCTCTAACGAAATTTATCCGAACGGTATCTCCACTAGCCTGCCGTTCGATGTCCAGATGCAGATTGTTCGCTCAATGCAGGGTATGGAAAACGCCAAAATCGTCCGCCCGGGCTACGCCATTGAGTATGATTTCTTCGATCCGCGCGACCTGAAGCCGACGCTGGAAAGCAAATATATCCAGGGTCTGTTCTTCGCCGGCCAGATTAACGGCACCACCGGCTATGAAGAAGCCGCGGCCCAGGGCCTGCTTGCCGGCCTGAACGCCGGTCGCTTCTCTGCCGAAAAAGAGGGCTGGGCGCCGGGTCGCTCTCAGGCCTACCTTGGCGTGCTGGTGGACGATCTGTGCACCCTCGGTACCAAAGAACCGTACCGCATGTTTACCTCCCGCGCGGAGTATCGCCTGATGCTGCGCGAAGATAACGCCGATCTGCGCCTGACCGAACAGGGTCGCGAGCTGGGTCTGGTGGATGACGAGCGCTGGGCGCGCTTCAATCAGAAGCTGGAAAGCATCGAACTTGAGCGTCAGCGGCTGAAAACGAGCTGGGTCAACCCGCAGGCCGCAGGCGTCGAAGAAGTGAATGCTCACCTCACTGCGCCGCTCTCACGCGAAGCCAGCGGCGAGGATCTGCTCCGCCGTCCGGAGATGACCTATCAACAGCTGGTGCAGCTGTCGCCTTTCGCTCCGGGTCTGCAGGACCCGCAGGCGGCTGAGCAGGTTGAGATCCAGGTTAAGTATGAAGGCTATATCGCTCGTCAGCAGGATGAGATCGAAAGACACCAGCGCAATGAAAACACCTTGCTGCCTGCTACGCTTGATTATCGCCAGGTCATTGGGCTCTCCAATGAGGTGATTGCCAAGCTGAACGATCATAAGCCGTCTTCAATCGGTCAGGCATCGCGCATTTCTGGCGTGACGCCTGCGGCGATCTCCATTCTGCTGGTCTGGCTGAAAAAGCAGGGGATGCTGCGCCGCAGCGCCTGATCCTCAGACAGGTTTTTTGGCGGATAGCGTCCCGTTTTCCGCCTCGTTGTTCATCAGCCCGGTAAGCGTTTTCGCCTCCGGGCTCATTATTTTTAGACAGGTACCGACCGTGCTCAACAAACTTTCTCGTCTACTGGATGAAGCGGCTATTACGCTCACCGATCATCAGAAAAATCAGCTGGTAGCGTATGTTGGACTGCTGGATAAGTGGAACAAAGCCTACAACCTGACCTCCGTTCGCGACCCGAATGAGATGCTGGTGCGGCATATTCTCGACAGCATTGTCGTTGCACCCTATCTTCAAGGAAGCCGTTTTATCGATGTCGGCACCGGTCCAGGACTGCCCGGTATTCCGCTGGCCATCGTACGCCCTGAATCCTATTTCACCCTGCTGGACAGCCTTGGCAAGCGCGTGCGCTTTCTCCGTCAGGTTCAGCATGAGCTCAAGCTTGAGAACGTGGCGCCGGTGCAGAGCAGGGTAGAGGCGTTCCCGGCCGAGCCGCCGTTTGATGGCGTGATCAGCCGCGCGTTCGCCTCGCTGAATGATATGGTGAGCTGGTGCCACCATTTGCCGGCAGAAGAGGGGAGTTTTTACGCGCTTAAGGGCGTGGCTCAGGAAGAGGAGCTCACCGACTTACCTGCCGGATACGCGGTGAGCGAGGTGATTAAACTGCGCGTCCCTCAGCTGGAAGGGGAGCGACACCTGGTGGTTATTAAATCAAAAATGATTTAATTTTTACCAAAAAATGTGGAAAAAATGTCGCCTGCGGATGTTACAAAAATGAAGGTAACGCCGGGGTATTATCGGGAGGCATTTAACCATATTTTCACTATGGCTTTTCTGGCGATTAACTTTTGCTGATTCATTTACCAGAACAATAGTCAACTTTGAAAATATCAGCCCGCTACAAATCAAGGCGCTGAACAGGCATATAGTTGTTAAATATTTATTATAAATGTCAATAAAACGTTTTTAATGTATGTAGGGTTGTTTTGGAAAAAGTCCCTGGTTTTTATGTTGAATATCAAAAGGATGAAAACTCATGATTTATGAACAAAATTAATTCAGCAAAACCCTAAATGTTTATAATGTGATCTAATGCACGCTTTATAGGCCGTGTTTTCTCGGTATTTGCAGTTTTGCATGATCGCTCACAGATTGGCAAAATGCAGGAAAAGTTGCCTGTCAGAAAATAATTAAACATTTATTCACTATTTTGCTACTTATTGTTTGAATTCACGGGTTGTCACCGTATAATTTGTCCGCTTTTTGATGCTTGACTCTTCGCCTCAAAGGACGTTTTATACGACACGCGACATACCTCGAAGGGAGCAGGAGTAAAAACGTGATGTCTGTGTCGCTCTTGAGTCGAAACGTTGCTCGTAAGCTTCTGTTTATTCAGTTACTGGCAGTAATAGCAAGTGGACTGCTGTTCAGCCTCAAAGACCCCTTCTGGGGCATCTCTGCAATATGCGGAGGTTTGGCGGTGGTCGTGCCAAACATAATGTTTATGATTTTTGCCTGGCGTCATCAGGCGCATACACCAGCCAGAGGCCGAATGGCCTGGACCTTCGCTATCGGCGAAGCTTCCAAGGTGTTGCTGACCTTCGCCCTCCTTGTGGTGGCGCTGGCCGTTTTCAAAGCGGTATTTTTACCGCTGATCGTGACGTGGGTTTTGGTGCTGGTGGTACAAATTCTGGCACCAGCTGTAATTAACAACAAAGGGTAAAAGGCATCATGGCTGCAGAAAATATGACGCCGCAGGAATACATAGGACACCATCTGAATAACCTTCAGCTGGACCTGCGTACTTTCTCGCTGGTGGATCCGCACAACCCCCCGGCCACCTTCTGGACGCTCAACATTGACTCCATGTTCTTCTCAGTGGTGCTCGGTCTGTTGTTCCTTACCATTTTCCGTAGCGTTGCGAAGAAAGCGACCAGCGGAGTACCAGGTAAACTCCAGACGGCTATCGAGATGACCATTGGCTTCGTCCATGGCAGCGTTAAAGATATGTATCATGGCAAGAGCAAGCTGATTGCTCCGCTGGCCCTCACCGTGTTCGTCTGGGTATTCCTGATGAACCTGATGGACCTGCTGCCAATCGACCTGATTCCTTACATCGGTGAACACATTTTCGGCCTGCCTGCACTGCGCGTGGTTCCGTCTGCGGACGTTAACATCACCCTGTCGATGGCGCTTGGCGTGTTTATCCTGATTCTTTTCTACAGCATCAAAATGAAAGGCGTGGGTGGGTTCGTTAAAGAACTGACGCTGCAGCCGTTCAATCACTGGGCGTTCATTCCTGTCAACTTAATCCTTGAAGGGGTAAGCCTGCTGTCCAAACCTGTTTCACTGGGTCTGCGACTGTTCGGCAACATGTATGCCGGTGAGCTGATTTTCATTCTGATTGCTGGCCTGCTGCCGTGGTGGTCACAGTGGATTCTGAATGTGCCATGGGCCATTTTCCACATCCTGATTATTACGCTGCAAGCCTTCATCTTCATGGTTCTGACGATCGTCTATCTGTCGATGGCATCCGAAGAGCATTGATTTTTACCAACATACTACGTTTTTATTGAAACAAACTGGAGACTGTCATGGAAAACCTGAATATGGATCTGCTGTACATGGCTGCCGCTGTGATGATGGGTCTGGCGGCGATCGGTGCTGCGATCGGTATCGGCATCCTCGGGGGCAAATTCCTGGAAGGCGCAGCGCGTCAACCGGATCTGATTCCTCTGCTGCGTACTCAGTTCTTTATCGTTATGGGTCTGGTGGATGCAATCCCGATGATCGCTGTAGGTCTGGGTCTGTACGTGATGTTTGCTGTCGCGTAGTAAGTTGTACGTAAGAAACCTAAGCCACAGAGTTAATTTAAGAGGTATTGTGCTGTGAACATGAACGCAACAATCCTCGGCCAGGCCATCGCGTTTGTTCTTTTCGTATGGTTCTGCATGAAGTACGTATGGCCGCCTTTAATGGCTGCCATCGAAAAGCGGCAGAAAGAGATTTCTGACGGCTTAGCTTCTGCAGAACGCGCTAAGAAGGATTTGGACCTTGCACAGGCCAACGCGACCGACCAGCTGAAAAAAGCGAAAGCGGAAGCCCAGGTAATCATCGAGCAGGCGAACAAGCGTCGCGCTCAGATTCTGGATGAAACTAAAGCTGAAGCAGAACAGGAACGCACCAAAATCGTCGCACAGGCGCAGGCTGAAATTGATGCCGAACGTAAACGTGCTCGTGAGGAGCTGCGTAAGCAGGTCGCAATCCTGGCTGTTGCTGGCGCCGAGAAGATCATCGAACGTTCCGTGGATGAAGCTGCTAACAGCGACATCGTGGATAAACTTGTCGCTGAACTGTAAGGAGGGAGGGGCTGATGTCTGAATTTGTAACGGTAGCTCGCCCCTACGCCAAAGCAGCTTTTGACTTTGCCGTCGAACACAAAGGTGTTGAGCGCTGGCAGGATATGCTGGCGTTTGCCGCTGAAGTGACTAAAAACGAACAAATGGCAGAGCTTCTGTCCGGTGCCCTGGCGCCGGAAACGCTCTCTGAAGCGTTCATCGCGGTCTGCGGCGAGCAGCTGGACGACAGCGGCCAGAACCTGATTCGGGTTATGGCTGAAAACGGTCGTCTGAAGGTGCTCCCGGATGTTCTTGAGCAGTTCATTCACCTGCGCGCTGCCAGTGAGGCAACCGCAGAGGTAGATGTTATTTCTGCCACCCAACTGAGTGAAGAACAGCTCGCGAAGATTGCCGACGCGATGGAAAAACGTTTGTCACGCAAAGTTAAGCTGAATTGCAAAATCGATAAGTCTGTACTGGCAGGTGTTATCATCCGTGCGGGTGATATGGTCATTGATGGCAGCGTACGCGGCCGTCTTGATCGCCTTGCAGACGTCTTGCAGTCTTAAGGGGACTGGAGCATGCAACTGAATTCCACCGAAATCAGCGAACTGATCAAGCAGCGCATTGCTCAGTTCAATGTTGTGAGCGAGGCTCACAACGAAGGTACTATCGTTTCCGTCAGTGACGGCGTTATCCGCATACACGGCCTGGCCGATTGTATGCAGGGTGAGATGATTTCCCTGCCGGGTAACCGTTTCGCTATCGCCCTGAACCTGGAGCGCGACTCCGTAGGTGCGGTCGTGATGGGTCCGTACGCTGACCTTGCCGAAGGCATGAAGGTTAAGTGTACTGGCCGTATCCTGGAAGTTCCTGTCGGTCGTGGCCTGCTGGGCCGCGTAGTGAACACCCTGGGTGCACCCATTGACGGTAAAGGTCCGGTTGAACACGATGGCTTCTCGCCAATCGAAGTTATCGCACCGGGCGTAATCGAACGTCAGTCCGTCGACCAGCCGGTACAGACCGGTTATAAATCCGTCGATGCCATGATCCCAATCGGCCGTGGCCAGCGTGAGCTGATCATCGGTGACCGTCAGACCGGTAAAACCGCGATGGCAATCGATGCGATCATCAACCAGCGTGATTCCGGCATTAAGTGCGTCTACGTGGCTATCGGCCAGAAAGCGTCCACCATCTCTAACGTGGTACGTAAACTGGAAGAACACGGCGCGCTGTCCAACACCATCGTTGTTGTGGCGACCGCTTCTGAATCCGCTGCGCTGCAGTACCTGGCTCCGTATGCCGGTTGCGCAATGGGCGAATACTTCCGCGACCGCGGCGAAGATGCGCTGATCGTATACGATGACCTGTCTAAACAGGCCGTTGCTTACCGTCAGGTGTCCCTGCTGCTCCGCCGTCCGCCAGGACGTGAAGCATTCCCAGGCGACGTGTTCTACCTCCACTCCCGTCTGCTGGAGCGCGCATCCCGCGTTAACGCTGAATACGTTGAGAACTTCACCAAAGGTGAAGTGAAAGGTAAAACAGGTTCCCTGACCGCGCTGCCGATTATCGAAACTCAGGCTGGTGACGTTTCCGCATTCGTTCCGACTAACGTAATTTCGATTACCGATGGTCAGATTTTCCTGGAAACCAACCTGTTTAACTCCGGTATTCGTCCGGCGGTCAACCCGGGTATCTCCGTATCCCGCGTTGGTGGTGCTGCTCAGACCAAGATCATCAAGAAACTGTCCGGTGGTATTCGTACCGCTCTGGCACAGTATCGTGAACTGGCTGCGTTCTCTCAGTTCGCATCCGATCTGGATGAAGCAACCCGTAAACAGCTGAGCCATGGTCAGAAAGTAACCGAGCTGCTGAAACAGAAACAGTATGCTCCGATGTCTGTAGCACAGCAGGGCCTGGTTCTGTTTGCTGCGGAACGCGGTTACCTCGAAGATGTGGAACTGGCGAAAATCGGTAGCTTCGAAGCCGCTCTGCTGGCTTACGTTGACCGTGACCACGCTCCGCTGATGCAAGAGATTAACCAGACCGGTGGCTATAACGACGAGATCGAAGGCAAGCTGAAAGGCATCCTCGACTCCTTCAAAGCAACCCAGTCCTGGTAAAGTCTGGCGGCTTGTCTTAGGGCAAGCCGCACGGCATTGAGGAGAAGTTCATGGCCGGCGCAAAAGAGATACGTAGTAAGATCGCAAGCGTCCAGAACACGCAGAAGATCACTAAAGCGATGGAAATGGTCGCCGCTTCCAAAATGCGTAAATCGCAGGATCGCATGGCGGCCAGCCGTCCTTATGCAGAGACCATGCGCAAAGTGATTGGTCACCTTGCGAACGGTAATCTGGAATATAAGCACCCTTACCTGGAAGAACGCGACGTTAAGCGCGTAGGCTACCTGGTGGTGTCGACCGACCGTGGTCTGTGCGGTGGCTTGAACATTAACCTGTTCAAAAAACTGCTGGCGGATATGAAAGTCTGGTCCGATAAAGGCGTTCAGTGCGATATCGCAATGATCGGCTCTAAAGGCGTTTCTTTCTTTAATTCCGTGGGCGGCAATATTGTCGCTCAGGTGACCGGCATGGGTGATAACCCGTCCCTGTCCGAACTGATCGGTCCGGTAAAAGTGATGTTGCAGGCCTATGATGAAGGCCGTCTGGACAAGCTGTACGTTGTCAGCAACAAATTTATTAATACCATGTCTCAGGCTCCGACCATTACTCAGCTGCTGCCGTTACCGGCGTCAGACGATGCTGATCTGAAGCGTAAATCCTGGGATTACCTGTATGAGCCAGACCCAAAAGCGCTGCTGGATACCCTCCTGCGTCGCTACGTTGAGTCTCAGGTTTATCAGGGCGTGGTAGAAAACCTGGCCAGCGAGCAGGCCGCACGTATGGTGGCGATGAAAGCCGCTACCGATAATGGCGGCAGCCTGATTAAAGAGCTGCAGTTGGTATACAACAAAGCTCGTCAGGCCAGCATTACTCAGGAACTCACCGAAATCGTCGGTGGTGCATCCGCGGTATAACCAGGTTAATTCGTAGAGGATTCAAGATGGCTACTGGAAAAATTGTCCAGGTAATCGGCGCCGTGGTTGACGTCGAATTCCCTCAGGATGCCGTACCGCGCGTGTACGATGCTCTTGAGGTACAAAATGGTAACGAGAGTCTGGTGCTGGAAGTTCAGCAGCAGCTCGGCGGTGGTATCGTACGTGCTATCGCCATGGGTTCTTCTGACGGTCTGCGCCGTGGTCTGGAAGTGAAAGACCTCGAGCACCCGATCGAAGTCCCGGTTGGTAAAGCAACGCTGGGTCGTATCATGAACGTGCTGGGTCAGCCGATCGATATGAAAGGCGACATCGGTGAAGAAGACCGTTGGGCTATCCACCGCGCGGCACCTTCCTACGAAGAGCTGTCAAGCTCTCAGGAACTGCTGGAAACCGGTATCAAAGTAATCGACCTGATGTGTCCGTTCGCTAAGGGCGGTAAAGTCGGTCTGTTCGGTGGTGCGGGCGTGGGTAAAACTGTAAACATGATGGAGCTGATCCGTAACATCGCGATCGAGCACTCCGGTTACTCCGTGTTTGCGGGCGTAGGTGAGCGTACTCGTGAGGGTAACGACTTCTACCACGAGATGACCGACTCCAACGTTCTGGATAAAGTATCCCTGGTTTACGGCCAGATGAACGAGCCGCCGGGAAACCGTCTGCGCGTTGCGCTGACCGGTCTGACCATGGCTGAGAAATTCCGTGACGAAGGTCGTGACGTACTGCTGTTCGTCGATAACATCTATCGTTATACCCTGGCCGGTACGGAAGTATCCGCACTGCTGGGTCGTATGCCTTCAGCGGTAGGTTATCAGCCGACTCTGGCGGAAGAGATGGGCGTTCTGCAGGAACGTATCACCTCCACCAAAACCGGTTCTATCACTTCCGTACAGGCGGTATACGTCCCTGCGGATGACTTGACTGACCCATCCCCAGCAACCACCTTTGCTCACTTAGATGCAACCGTGGTACTGAGCCGTCAGATCGCGTCTCTGGGTATCTACCCGGCCGTTGACCCGCTGGACTCCACCAGCCGTCAGCTGGATCCGCTGGTTGTTGGTCAGGAACACTACGACACCGCGCGTGGCGTACAGTCTCTGCTGCAACGTTATCAGGAACTGAAAGACATCATCGCCATCCTCGGTATGGATGAGCTGTCTGAAGAAGATAAACTGGTGGTAGCTCGCGCGCGTAAGATCCAGCGCTTCCTGTCCCAGCCGTTCTTCGTGGCAGAAGTATTTACCGGTTCTCCGGGCAAATACGTCTCCCTGAAAGACACCATCCGTGGCTTTAAAGGCATCATGGAAGGCGAATACGATCACCTGCCGGAGCAGGCGTTCTACATGGTTGGTTCCATCGACGAAGCCGTGGAAAAAGCCAAAAAACTTTAACGCCTTAATCGGAGGGTGATATGGCAATGACTTACCACCTGGACGTCGTCAGCGCAGAGAAGCAAATGTTCTCTGGTCTGGTCGAGAAAATCCAGGTAACGGGTAGCGAAGGTGAGCTGGGTATTTTCCCGGGTCACGCCCCGCTGCTCACCGCCATTAAGCCTGGTATGATTCGCATCGTTAAACAGCACGGTCATGAAGAGTTTATCTATCTGTCCGGCGGCATTCTTGAAGTGCAGCCTGGCAGCGTGACCGTACTGGCTGATACGGCAATTCGTGGCCAGGATCTCGACGAAGCACGAGCCCTGGAATCGAAGCGTAAAGCGGAAGAGCACATTAACAGCTCTCACGGCGACGTAGATTACGCTCAGGCGTCTGCGGAACTGGCCAAAGCGATCGCCAAACTGCGCGTTATCGAATTGACCAAAAAAGCGATGTAACACCGGCTTGAAAGTTAAAAAGCCAGTCTGGTTTCCAGGCTGGCTTTTTTTATGGTTTCGTTTCAGTAATTTCAAAACTAAAAAGATATTTTAAAAATTTTGTGATGATGATCTCATTTTTGTTGATCGCTCAAAAAATGAGGCGTAGACTTCTTTTTGTGATGTGTATCACGAAAAATAATTTATCAAAGCGTCTCTCTATTCAGGAAGTCATCATGAAACTGCTCAATAAAATCATCGCCTTCTTCAGCACTATGAACGTAACCTTCGGTACCTTCAATAACTAAGAAGCTCGCTCTCCGGCCTGCGTTTGCGCTGTACCGCTAACTAAAACGACAACACATGCGGTGTGAAGCAGGAAAGAAAGTAAAAGGTCGCCCGCGGGCGACCTTTGTATTTTAGAGCCAGTATCAGGAACGAGGCTGGCTGCGGCTGAGGAAATCACCTGTATTGAAACGACCATCCGCATGGCGTAGCAGCGGGTCCGGCAGCGCCAGCGTTTTATAGTCGTCGCTCTTAATGCTCTTTCCCTGGGCGTTGATGCTCTTACCGTCGTGGATAAAATAGTTGCTGTCGTCGATATTGCCGACCACGGCATCATCATATTTTCCAGGCTGGCTGCGCAGGGAGATATTGTCGCTAAACGAGCCCTGAGTCTCGGGTTTACCGTACGGGCTGGCGCGGAAGATGTAGTTAAAGCGCTGATTATCCACCGCCACGTTGTTGACCACCACCAGCCTGCCGGGGTTGAAGTTATCCGTAAAACCGTCCAGGTGATTACCTATCGCAATGCTGTTGCGCACTTCATGCGCCACCGGCTGGCCTTCCCCACCCAGCTTAAAACCATTGCTGGTGTTATTACGGGCAATTGAGTTCTCGATCGTCACAACGCCGTTGGCGCCATCTTCAATCTTGTTGAACAGGTCAAATCCGTCGTCGATATTATCGTAGGAGTAGCACCCTTCGAGCCGGTTTCCCTCACCGACCCGCATTTTGACCGCAAACCCATCGGCGTTGATCTTGCCCGGATCTTCATTGCTGAACGATTCGGAGTTGACCACCCGGTTGTAGCTGGCCCACAGCGGGCGCCCCACGTCCGGCGGAGAGGAAATTTGAATCCCGGTATCATCGTTGCGATAAGCGGTGACGTTCTCAATCAGATTATGACTGCCCTGCACGCGCAGGCTTTTATCGGTGACGGCGATCCCCTTGATGTGCCAGTAGCTGGCGTCGAGCTGCAGGCCGTGAATAACCGCCTTTCCATCGGCCCGCAGCGTCTTGACTTGCCCTTTGAGCCCGCTGGCGCTGAGCGGGATCTGCGTTTGCGGGTAGTCTCCGGCGGCTAAGATAAGCGTGCCGCCAGCCGGCAGTAGCTCCACGCCGCGGGAGAGAGTGAGCGGAGCGTCAGCCGTTCCGCTGGCGTTTGCCTGCCCTTGCGCAGAAACGTAGAGGGTACGGCCTTCGACGCCGACGCTGCGTTCAACCGTCAGCGTTTGCGCCACCGGCTTGCCGCTGGTGGCCGGCGTAAACAGCACCTCGAAGGTGTTCTTGTCTTTGAGCGTGGCGGGTTGCGTAAACATCTCCCCGGCTTTGACGGCGATGTCCTTGCCGATGATGACTTCGTCCTGGCGGACGGTGAAGCGCCCGTCATAGTTAGCCCGCGCCTGCAGAATATACTCCGCGCTCTGGCTTTGGGCGCCAGAGGCAATCTGCATCACAACCGGCCAGGCTTTCGCAATATAGGGAGGAGAAGCCTGCGTCCTGGCTGCTGAAGTCGTCAGCGAGGCGTTGCTGATGGTGATTTTGGCATTACGCGAGGCGAAAAAGCCGACGTAGTAATGGTCTTTATCCTGCTGGGCGATCGTGTCGCTGCGGGGAACCTTCTTGCTTACCCATTCGCTGCTGCCCGTCGGCGCCCATGAGGTGATGAAACCGTCGTTAGTTCGTTCCAGCTTGAGCTGAAAGGCTGGGGTTTGCTGAAGATCGATATTCTCTTTGTAGCTCTGCCTGGTAATAGAAGAACCGGCATTGCCCCAGGGCTGGGAAATCCCTTCCCGGCCGATCGCCTGCAGTTTTATATGCGAACGATCTTTCTTATCCTGGGTCACGATCGCGTTCATGAGCATATTCGATGCTGCCGGAAACTCTTCATAGCCCACCTTTAAAGGCTGCTGGCGCGGCAGACCGATAACATCACGCACCAGCAGCCCGGCGCCCTCCTGCGCTGCTGGAAGGGCGCCGTTCTCCGGGCCGAACTGATCCACCGTGACCGTCGCCTGCAGGACAAAGTTTTGGCTAACCGGCAGCATGGTATAAAAGAAGGTCAGGCCATCATGCGAATTCGCGATCTTGCCTCCCCGACTCTCAATGGTGACGGGAGCGCTGAGATCGGCAGTATCCTGGGGCGTCAGCTTTTTCCCTGCTATCGTAACGTCATTCACCCCGATTTTTTCCGCCAGGACGTTGGAGGAGAAATTAACGTCGGTTGATTGACCAAAAGCGATACCTCGCCAGACATGAGCCTCGCCAGCGTGCAGCGGCAATGCGATAATTGAGCTACAAAGGGCTAATGCCAAAGGGATTTTTTTATTCATTTTTTTCTCCAGAGTAAATAATGAGCAGCATTATCATCGTAATGAAACGCTGTTTCTATTTGCCGTGTCACAATAAATGAATAATAAAACAATGTTTTAATTTTGTGTTTTCGCTTTATTCAGGCGTCGAAAAAACAGAAAAAGCAGAGGGATAGCAAATATTCATCTCTCTTAGCGGGTTTTTTCGGAGATAAACTGATTTGCAGTGACTAAAAATAGCGCCATAAAATGGTGTATAGCGTTGAGCCTGAGCGTTTTATCCTCGTCTCGTTTCATGATGAAAAATATGTAGTAATTTCAACGTGAAAGGCTTTTACTTTTCGTTCTAACAGCTGTCAGGATGCGTATGTCAAACAGTGCGATGAGCGTGGTTGTCCTTGCCGCAGGCAAAGGGACCCGCATGTATTCCGATCTTCCCAAGGTGCTGCACGCTCTGGCTGGGAAGCCAATGGTTCAGCATGTCATTGATGCTACTAAAGATTTAGGTGCCTCTTCCGTACACCTTGTGTATGGCCACGGCGGCGATCTGCTGCGTCAAACGCTGCATGAAGACAACCTTAACTGGGTTCTGCAGGCGGAACAGCTGGGAACCGGCCATGCGATGCAGCAGGCGGCACCTTTCTTTGCCGATGATGAAGACATCATGATGCTGTACGGCGACGTCCCGCTGATCTCCGTCGATACCCTGCAGCGCCTGCGCGCCGCCAAACCGCAGGGCGGGATTGGCCTGCTGACGGTGAAGCTGGACGATCCGAGCGGCTATGGACGCATCACCCGTGAAAACGGCCGGGTAAGCGGTATCGTTGAACATAAAGATGCCAGCGAAGCGCAGCGTCAAATTCAGGAAATCAATACCGGGATCCTCATCGCCGGCGGCGCGGATTTAAAACGCTGGCTGGCGAAGCTGACGAATAACAACGTCCAGGGCGAATACTACATTACCGATATCATCGCCATGGCGTATCAGGAAGGCCGGGAAATCGTTGCCGTCCATCCGCAGCGTTTAAGCGAAGTTGAAGGCGTCAACAACCGCCTGCAGCTCTCCCGACTCGAGCGCGTCTATCAGTCTGAACAGGCGGAAAAACTGCTGCTGGCGGGCGTGATGCTGCGCGATCCGGCTCGTTTCGATCTCCGCGGCACCCTGACGCACGGGCGCGACGTTGAGATTGATACTAACGTTATCCTTGAGGGCAACGTAGTGCTGGGCGAACGGGTGAAAATTGGTACCGGCTGCGTGATTAAAAACAGCACCATCGGCGATGACTGCGAAATCAGCCCGTACTCGGTGGTGGAAGATGCCCACCTGCAGGCTGCCTGCACTATCGGACCTTTTGCCCGTCTGCGTCCAGGTGCGGAGCTGCTGGAAGGCGCGCACGTCGGCAACTTTGTCGAAATGAAGAAAGCGCGTCTGGGTAAAGGCTCGAAGGCGGGGCACCTCTCCTACCTTGGTGATGCGGAAATCGGCGATAACGTCAATATCGGTGCAGGTACCATCACCTGTAACTATGACGGCGCCAATAAATTTAAAACCATCATCGGCAACGACGTGTTTGTCGGCTCGGACAGCCAGCTGGTGGCGCCCGTCACCGTAGGCAACGGCGCGACGATTGCCGCCGGTACGACGGTAACCCGCGATATCGCTGATAATGAATTGGTATTAAGCCGCGTGCCGCAGGTCCACAAGCAGGGCTGGCAGCGTCCGGTGAAGAAAAAGTAGATCATTTATCCCTCGTCCTTTTGGGATGAGGGCTGGGGTGAGAGGATAAAATAATCCTCCCCCCACGGCAGTAACCATAAAAATAACCCCACTCTCTACAAGGCTCGGGGCGCCCGAAAAGGGCATTACCCAACGGCAAATGCGTTGGGTAAAACACAGGTCAGCGACAACGCATGGCATAACGCCATTATCAGGAAATTTAACTATGTGTGGAATTGTTGGCGCAGTCGCGCAGCGTGATATTGCTGAAATCCTTATCGAAGGTTTACGTCGTCTGGAATACCGTGGCTATGACTCTGCCGGTCTGGCAGTGGTTGATAACGAAGGACATATGTCCCGCGTTCGTCGGCTCGGTAAGGTACAGATGCTGGCTCAGGCGGTAGAAGAGCAGCCGTTGCACGGCGGTACGGGGATTGCCCATACCCGCTGGGCGACCCACGGCGAGCCGTCCGAGAGCAATGCGCATCCGCATGTTTCTGAACATATTGTGGTGGTCCACAACGGAATCATCGAAAACCATGAACCGCTGCGCGAGCTGCTGCAGTCGCGCGGCTATATTTTCGTATCAGAGACTGATACGGAAGTGATTGCTCACCTGGTGCACTGGGAGCTGGAGCAAGGCGGCACCCTGCGGGAAGCCGTTCTGCGTACTATCCCACAGCTGCGCGGCGCTTACGGTACCGTGATCGTGGATACCCGCGAACCGGGCACCCTGCTGGCCGCTCGTTCAGGCAGCCCGCTGGTTATCGGTCTGGGCATGGGGGAGAACTTCATCGCCTCCGATCAGCTGGCGCTGCTGCCGGTGACCCGCCGCTTTATCTTCCTCGAAGAGGGCGATATCGCGGAAGTTTCCCGCCGCTCGGTGGTGGTGTTTGATAAGTCAGGCGCGGAGGTTAAACGCCCGGATATCGAATCCAACCTGCAGTACGACGCGGGCGATAAGGGCATCTACCGCCACTACATGCAAAAAGAGATCTACGAGCAGCCGAACGCAATCAAGAACACCCTCTCCGGGCGCATTAGCCACGGAGAAGTCGATCTGAGCGAGCTGGGCGTTAACGCCAACGAGATGCTGTCCCAGGTTGAGCATATCCAGATTGTCGCCTGCGGTACTTCGTATAACTCCGGGATGGTTTCTCGCTACTGGTTTGAAGCGCTGGCCGGCGTGCCGTGCGATGTCGAAATCGCCTCTGAATTCCGCTATCGCAAATCGGCTGTACGCCGCAACAGCCTGATGATCACGCTCTCCCAGTCCGGCGAGACGGCGGATACGCTGGCCGCTCTGCGCCTGTCGAAAGAGCTGGGATATCTTGGCTCTCTGGCTATTTGCAACGTCCCTGGCTCGTCGCTGGTTCGCGAGTCCGATCTGTCGCTGATGACCAAAGCGGGCACCGAAATCGGCGTGGCATCCACGAAAGCCTTCACCACTCAGCTGACCGTGCTGCTGATGCTGGTGGCGAAGCTGGCGCGTCTGAAGGGCCAGGATGCGGCGATTGAGCACGATATCGTGCACGGTCTGCAGGCGTTACCGAGCCGAATCGAACAGATGCTGTCGCAGGACAAGCGTATTGAAGCGCTGGCGGAAAGCTTCTCTGATAAGCACCACGCGCTGTTCCTCGGCCGTGGCGATCAGTTCCCTATTGCTCTTGAAGGGGCGCTGAAGCTGAAAGAGATCTCGTATATCCACGCGGAAGCCTACGCTGCCGGCGAGCTGAAGCACGGTCCTCTGGCACTGATTGACGCCGAGATGCCGGTTATTGTGGTCGCACCGAACAACGAACTGCTGGAGAAGCTCAAATCCAACATTGAAGAAGTTCGCGCCCGCGGCGGCCAGCTGTACGTCTTTGCCGACGGTGATGCTGGCTTTAGCAGCAGCGACAATATGCACATCATCCAGATGCCGCATGTTGAAGAGGCGATCGCGCCAATCTTCTACACCGTGCCGCTGCAGCTGCTGGCCTATCACGTGGCGCTGATTAAAGGCACCGACGTTGACCAGCCGCGTAACCTGGCCAAATCGGTAACCGTAGAATAGAGTACAGCTCACCTTACAAGGGCTGCCATTCGGTGGCCCTTTTTGTTACCCGCCGATCGTTTTTTATCGCAGCGTAAAAAATTGGGCGACGCTGGTTTATGACAAACGGTCATCTTTGACGACGATTTTGGCTGTCAAAAAAATAAAATATTCCCGCAAAATTCCCGTCACTTAAATAATTAACACCATGATTTATAGTGTTTTTATTTTATTCTGTTTCGCACCTTTTCGCCTGTCATAAAACTGTAATAATTCGTACATTTTACTGTCACCTCTTTGTCCTATTTTGCTCACCATAGCCTCGAAACAACGATTTACGAATCCAGCAGGAGACATTATGAACGTTATGCGTACCACCGTCGCAACAGTTGTCGCCGCGACCTTATCTATGAGCGCTTTTTCTGCATTTGCAGCAGCAAGTCTGACGGGCGCAGGCGCAACTTTCCCTGCGCCGGTGTATGCCAAATGGGCTGATACCTATCAGAAAGAAACCGGCAATAAAGTGAACTACCAGGGCATAGGCTCTTCCGGTGGTGTAAAACAAATTATTGCCAACACCGTTGATTTCGGTGCTTCTGATGCTCCTCTGGCTGACGACAAGCTGGCTCAGGAAGGTTTGTTCCAGTTCCCAACCGTTATCGGCGGCGTGGTGCTGGCCATTAACCTGCCAGGCGTGAAGTCCGGCGAGCTGGTGCTGGATGGTAAAACGCTGGGTGACATCTACCTGGGCAAAATTAAGAAGTGGGATGACGAAGCGATTGCCAAACTCAACCCAGGCAAGAAGCTGCCGGCACAGAATATTGCCGTGGTTCGTCGTGCCGATGGCTCCGGTACCTCCTTCGTCTTCACCAGCTACCTGGCGAAAGTGAACGAAGAGTGGAAATCCAAAATCGGCGCAGGCTCTACCGTTAACTGGCCGACCGGTCTGGGCGGTAAAGGTAACGACGGTATCGCCGCTTTCGTTCAGCGTCTGCCGGGTTCCATTGGCTACGTTGAGTACGCCTATGCGAAACAAAACAACCTCGCCTACACCAAACTGCTGTCTGCCGACGGCAAGCCGGTTAGCCCAACCGAAGATAACTTCGCGAACGCCGCGAAAGGTATCGACTGGAGCAAGTCCTTTGCTCAGGACCTGACTAACCAGAAAGGTGAAAATGCATGGCCGATCACCTCAACCACCTTTATCCTGGTGCACAAGGCTTCCAGCAAGCCTGAGCAGACGGCTGAAGTGCTGAAGTTCTTCGACTGGGCGTATAAAAACGGCGGTAAAGAAGCTAACGCACTGGATTACGCAACGCTGCCGGAAAGCGTGGTTGAGCAGGTTCGCGCTGCATGGAAAACCAACGTGAAAGACAGCAGCGGTAAAGCGCTGTACTAATACTCGCTATACTTCGCGCTGCAGGCCAGGTTGCTGCGGCGCGAATTATTTTGGGTATAGCATTACCTTTGTCTAACAGGTCAGTAATATAGCGGCCTTTCGGACCCGAACTTAAAGAGTAACCTATGGCTGCAACCAAGCCGGCATTCAACCCTCCGGGGAAAAAGGGTGACATAATTTTCGGCGTGCTGGTCAAACTGGCGGCGCTGATTGTGCTATTGATGCTGGGCGGCATCATCGTTTCCCTGATTATCTCTTCGTGGCCAAGCATGCAAAAGTTTGGCTTTGCCTTTTTGTGGACTAAAGAGTGGGATGCGCCGAACGAAGTCTTCGGGGCGCTGGTTCCGATCTACGGTACGCTGGTTACCTCATTTATCGCGCTGCTGATTGCCGTTCCGGTGAGCTTTGGCATTGCGCTGTTCCTGACTGAACTCTCTCCCGCCTGGCTTAAGCGCCCGCTTGGTATTGCGATCGAACTGCTGGCGGCTATTCCGAGTATCGTTTACGGCATGTGGGGCCTGTTTATCTTTGCGCCGCTGTTCGCCACCTACTTCCAGGAACCGGTTGGCAACATCATGTCGACCATTCCTTTCGTCGGCGCCCTGTTTGCGGGACCGGCATTTGGTATCGGTATTCTGGCGGCCGGCGTCATTCTGGCCATCATGATCATCCCTTACATCGCCGCGGTTATGCGCGATGTGTTCGAGCAGACGCCGGTGATGATGAAAGAGTCGGCCTACGGCATCGGCTGCACCACCTGGGAGGTTATCTGGCGCATCGTGCTGCCCTTTACCCGCAACGGGGTTATAGGCGGGGTGATGCTCGGACTGGGGCGCGCGCTGGGGGAAACCATGGCGGTGACCTTTATTATCGGTAACACCTACCAGCTGGATAGCGCTTCGCTGTATATGCCGGGCAACAGTATCACCTCCGCGCTGGCGAACGAGTTTGCCGAAGCTGAGTCCGGCCTGCACGTTGCCGCGCTGATGGAGCTGGGTCTGATTCTGTTCGTTATTACCTTTATTGTTCTGGCCGCATCTAAGTTCATGGTGATGCGTCTGGCGAAGAATGAGGGAGCGCGCTAATGGCGACGATTGAGCTACAAACCACCGCCGAGCTGGCGGAGTCCCGCCGTAAAATGCAGGCTAAGCGGCGCCTGAAAAACCGGATCGCGCTGGGTCTCTCAATGGGGACGATGGTATTTGGTCTGTTCTGGCTTATCTGGATCCTCATGGCCACGGTGACCCGCGGTATTGATGGTATGAGCCTGGCGCTGTTCACCGAAATGACCCCGCCGCCGAACACCGCTGGCGGCGGCCTGGCTAACGCCCTCGCGGGCAGCGGCCTGCTGATCCTGTGGTCAACGATCTTCGGCACGCCGCTGGGCATTATGGCGGGGATTTATCTGGCGGAATATGGCCGTAAATCCGCGCTGGCGGAAGTGATTCGTTTTATTAACGATATCCTGCTCTCCGCCCCGTCTATCGTAGTGGGCCTGTTCGTTTACACCATCGTGGTGGCACAGATGCAGCACTTCTCCGGCTGGGCGGGCGTTATTGCGCTGGCGCTGCTGCAGGTGCCTATCGTGATTCGTACCACCGAGAATATGCTGAAGCTGGTGCCGGACAGCCTGCGTGAAGCGGCCTACGCCCTGGGTACGCCGAAATGGCGGATGATTTCCGCTATTACCCTGAAAGCCTCGGTTTCCGGCATTATGACGGGCATCCTGCTGGCTATCGCGCGTATCGCCGGGGAAACGGCGCCGCTGCTGTTTACCGCGCTCTCCAACCAGTTCTGGAGTACCGACATGATGCAGCCGATCGCCAACCTGCCGGTAACGATTTTCAAATTTGCCATGAGTCCGTTTGCGGAGTGGCAGCAACTGGCATGGGCCGGGGTATTGATTATCACCCTGTGCGTACTGCTGCTGAACGTTCTGGCGCGCGTGGTTTTCGCGAAGAATAAACACGGTTAATTTTTGCAGCGCGGCGAAACGCGGCGCTGAATGAGGAAGAGATTGATGAGTATGGTGAATACTATCCCGGGTAAGCTTTCAGTTCGTAACCTGAACTTCTACTACGGAAAATTCCATGCCCTGAAAAACATCAACCTGGATATTTCCAAAAACCAGGTTACGGCGTTTATCGGCCCGTCAGGCTGCGGTAAGTCGACCCTGCTGCGGACGTTCAACAAAATGTTTGAGCTGTATCCGGAGCAGCGCGCGGAAGGCGAAATTTTGCTGGATGGCGATAATATTCTGACCAACACTCAGGACATCGCCCTGCTGCGCGCCAAGGTCGGGATGGTCTTCCAGAAGCCGACGCCGTTCCCGATGTCGATTTATGACAATATCGCCTTTGGCGTTCGCCTGTTTGAAAAGCTGTCGCGCACCGATATGGACGAGCGCGTGCAGTGGGCGCTGACCAAGGCCGCGTTGTGGAACGAAACCAAAGATAAGCTGCATCAGAGCGGCTATTCTCTCTCCGGCGGCCAGCAGCAGCGTTTGTGCATTGCGCGCGGTATCGCTATTCGCCCGGAAGTGCTGTTGCTCGATGAACCCTGCTCCGCGCTGGATCCGATTTCCACCGGGCGCATTGAAGAGCTGATCACCGAGCTGAAGCAGGATTACACCGTCGTTATCGTTACTCACAACATGCAGCAGGCTGCGCGTTGTTCTGACCATACGGCATTTATGTATCTTGGCGAGCTGATTGAATTCAGCAACACGGACGATCTGTTTACTAAGCCCGCTAAGAAGCAAACTGAAGATTACATTACCGGCCGCTACGGTTGATATGCTCCTCAGCTTTCAGGCTGTACCCGCGCTGGCTGCCTTTGCTCACCCCGGTTACGTACGCGCCCGGGGATTTGCGCTGTTGCCGCCTCGCTATGGCCAGAAATCTTTTGGGCATCTGGAGGAACGATGGATAACCTAAATCTTAATAAACATATTTCCGGCCAGTTCAACGCTGAACTGGAGTATATCCGCACCCAGGTCATGACGATGGGTGGGCTGGTGGAGCAGCAGCTTTCTGATGCGATCACCGCGATGCACAACCAGGACAGCGAGCTGGCCAAGCGCGTCATCGATGGTGATAAGCAGGTCAATATGATGGAAGTGGCGATTGATGAAGCCTGCGTGCGCATCATCGCCAAACGTCAGCCTACCGCCAGCGACCTGCGCTTAGTGATGGCGATTATCAAAACTATCGCCGAGCTGGAACGTATCGGTGACGTGGCGGATAAAATTTGCCGCACGGCGCTGGAGAAGTTCTCCCAGCAGCATCAGCCGCTGCTGGTGAGCCTGGAGTCGCTCGGCCGCCACACCGTGCAGATGCTGCACGATGTGCTCGACGCCTTTGCGCGAATGGATCTGGACGAAGCCGTGCGTATCTATCGTGAAGATAAGAAAGTGGATCAGGAGTATGAGGGCATCGTGCGTCAGCTGATGACCTATATGATGGAAGATTCACGTACGATTCCGAGCGTGCTGACCGCCCTGTTCTGCGCCCGCTCTATTGAGCGCATCGGCGATCGCTGCCAGAACATCTGCGAATATATCTTCTACTTCGTCAAAGGCCAGGACTTCCGCCACGTTGGCGGCGACGAGCTGGATAAGCTGCTGGCGGGTAAAGATCCGAAAGAGTAACCACCGCTCCCCGGCCGCGCGACGCTGGCCGGGGTTACGGCATCTCGCGAAACCCTGGCCCGGCCGAGCGCAGCGACGCCGGGAGCTTAACGGGTCACTTCCCAGCCCCGCGCTTTCCACAGCGCCGGAAGCTGCGCTAAATCGGTAAACATCGTCACTTTCGGATGCACGATCGGCGGATTGTGCGGATCGGCGCAGAAGTAGAACACCTCCATTCCGGCATCAATTCCCGACCGGGCGCCGGCGCTGGAGTCATCCACCAGAATGCAGTTTTCGACGTTAACGTTCATCGCCTTCGCCGCGTGGAACATCAGCGCCGGATCGGGCTTCCAGCGCTGAATATCGTAGCCGCTGTACAGCCTGTCGGGGAAATGGTGCAGCATGCCGGTTCTGCCGAGCGAGTGCTGCATTTTGCTGACCGGGCCGTTCGAGACCACGCACTGGGGAACGGTCACCGCGTCCAGCAGCGCTTCAGCGCCGGCGATAGCCTCCAGCTCTGAATCAAACAGGCGCGCTACCTCGTCACGATAGACCGGCTCAAGCGTCGCCTTTTGCAGGCTAACGCCGTACTCCTCGTTTATGGTATCGATGATTTCGTAGAGCTTTACGCCTTTGAAGCGCTTAAAGATCTCTTCTAAATCCAGCGTAATGCCGAACTCTTTGAACATGTGAACATAGGCGCGGGAACAGATCACTTCGCTGTCGACCAGCGTGCCGTCACAGTCGAAAAACAGGGCTTCTATTGGGGACATGCTGTTTCCATTTTAACAAGTTTAACGTTTTCGTAATGCTGATTTGCGGGACGCAATCGTTGCCGTATAAGCAAAAGCAATGAAAAAAAATTAACACACAACTGCACCAGGTGTCGCATTTTGGTATAGGATAGCCTCGAATTTTCCCTCCTTTGTTCGGAAACCGATAATGAGTCAACAACAAACCAGCCAGTCTTCTGGCCAGGGTCTGCTGGAGCGCGTGTTCAAGCTGCGTGAACATGGCACGACGGCACGCACCGAAGCGATCGCAGGTTTCACCACCTTCCTGACGATGGTCTACATTGTTTTCGTTAACCCACAGATTCTCGGCGTGGCGGGTATGGATACCAGCGCTGTGTTTGTGACGACCTGCCTGATCGCGGCATTCGGCAGTATTATGATGGGGCTGTTTGCTAATCTGCCCGTCGCCCTGGCGCCGGCAATGGGCCTTAACGCCTTCTTCGCCTTTGTGGTCGTTCAGGCAATGGGCCTGCCCTGGCAGGTTGGGATGGGGGCTATTTTCTGGGGCGCCGTCGGCCTGCTGCTGCTGACGATTTTCCGCGTACGCTACTGGATGATCGCCAATATTCCAGTGAGCCTGCGGGTGGGCATCACCAGCGGTATCGGTCTGTTCATCGGTATGATGGGGCTGAAAAATGCGGGAGTGATTGTTGCCAACCAGGACACGCTGGTCAGCATCGGTAACCTGACCTCCCACAGCGTGCTGCTGGGGATCCTCGGCTTCTTTATCATCGCCATTCTGGCGTCGCGTAACATCCACGCGGCGGTCCTGGTTTCTATCGTGGTGACAACGCTGCTGGGCTGGATGCTGGGTGATGTTCACTACACCGGCATTGTTTCTGCGCCGCCGAGCGTGATGACGGTTGTCGGTCATGTCGATTTAGCCGGTTCGTTTAACCTTGGCCTGGCCGGCGTTATCTTCTCCTTTATGCTGGTCAACCTGTTTGACTCCTCCGGTACCCTGATTGGGGTGACGGATAAAGCCGGTCTTGCCGATGAGAAAGGTAAATTCCCGCGCATGAAGCAGGCGCTGTTCGTGGACAGCGTCTCTTCCGTAGCGGGCTCCTTTATCGGCACCTCGTCGGTCACGGCCTATATCGAATCCTCCTCCGGCGTCTCCGTCGGCGGGCGTACCGGCCTGACGGCGGTAGTTGTCGGCATTCTGTTCCTGCTGGTGATTTTCCTGTCGCCGCTGGCGGGAATGGTGCCAGCCTACGCTGCCGCCGGTGCGCTAATCTACGTCGGCGTGCTGATGACCTCCAGCCTGGCGCGCGTGAAGTGGGACGATCTGACGGAAGCGGTACCGGCGTTCATTACCGCGGTGATGATGCCGTTTAGCTTCTCGATCACCGAAGGTATCGCTCTGGGCTTTATCTCCTACTGCGTGATGAAGATTGGCACCGGTCGCCTGCGCGACCTCAGCCCGTGCGTGATTATCGTATCACTGCTGTTCGTGCTGAAAATTGTGTTTATCGACGCCCACTGATTTGCCGCACTCAACCCTCTCCCGGCAGGGAGAGGGTTATCACCTAGGCTTTAACGCGCTGAATATAGTCGCCAAAGGCGCTCAGCTGGCCGCTGAGATGATCGAGCGTGCTCTGATCGACCACTTCTCCCGACTGCGGATCGACCTTGTTCTGAATAACCCCACCCATAAACTCAGGTTTGTTCATCACCATCGCGTCGAGGAACACCAGAATCTGCCGCAGGTGATACTGGCAGCGCGCGCCGCCGATAGCGCCCATCGAGCTGGTTTGGATCAGTACCGGCTTCCCTGAGAGCGGCTGTTCAGGCAGGCGAGATAGCCAGTCAATCGCATTTTTCAGGCCGCCGGGAACCGAGTAGTTATACTCCGGCGTCACGATGACCACCCCATCCGCTTCGCGAATCTGGCGTGCAATCTCCTGCACGCTTTGCGGGAAACCCTCTTCCTGCTGAACATCCGCGTCGTACAGCGGAATGTCGCCAATCGACGGCAGCGCGGAGATCGCCATCCCCGCAGGCGCGATGCCCGGCAGGGTACGTGCAACCATGCCATTAAACGACTCTTTGCGCAGACTTCCGAGTAACGTAACAACTTTCAACGTATCAGACATGATTGCTCCTTTGCATCATGATGGCCGGGCTAACCGGTCAGTTGAGGGAGAGTGCTTTTTCCACCGGCAGGCTGGTGAAGCGCATCAGGCGGGCTGCGGGCTCTTTCGCACGCGCCTGGGCGTCCGGTAGAGTACGCCAGCCGTCGCTACCCGCGTATTCCCAGACCTTAAGCTGGCCGATACCCGGCGTAGCGGCAATGGACCAGACCAGCACCGACTCGGCATCGCAGAGCGCCTCTATGGGCTGCATGTTGGCGGTACGCAGCCGACCTGCTCCTGGCAGCAGCTGCAGGCGCACGGGCGATTCTCCGGTGAGCTTGAGGACGCTGCGACGCAGCGCGACCAGCTGGGCGCGAGCTTCATCAGGATCGTGCTGGTTGTTAATCCAGAGATTTTCGTTGCTGTTGAAAACATACCGGTTGGCGTCGTGCAGCGGATGCACGCCGCGAGAAGCGTGCTGCAGCTCCATGTCCAGCCCGCAGTCGCCTTCCGTTGTCAGCGTGACGCCAACGATATTTCCGGCATATGAAATGGAAAAGCGGGGAAGGTGGCTGTCGCGAAAGACCGGCCTGCCGTCGGCTTCTCTGATGATTTCGGGAAGCTCGCTAATGCCGTACAGCATAAACAGCAGCTCTGCGAGCAGCGACCGCGATGCGCAGTAGCGGGTTTGTCGGTACTCCGGCAAACGTCGTGCGCTTTGATGACAGGCCGCCGACAGGCGTGTCGATAGCGGCTCCCTTGCGCTTAGTATCCCTCTTGCAAAATGCGTTGCCATTCGTCGCTCCGTGATTAATGGGCAGAGATAAAAATTGAGAACTACATTATCGCCTGGAATTGATAGGTTTTAATGCGGAAATCATCCCTTGAAAAGGGGGATTATGTGAATTTTACAAATTCTTGCGTAACAAAGAGAGGGTGATACGTATAACGTCGCTATAGCGGGTCAGTATAGAGTCGTTTCAGGGTTTCCCTGAGCCAGACGATTTTGGGATTGTAGCTGTTACGCTTATGCCACAGCAGGACGAACGGCACCCGGACTTTTTCCAGCAGCTGGGGCTCCAGAGGAAGGGGGCGCGACACCAGCGGCAGCTGGTGCTGGCGGTTATAGTGGTGGCAGTAGCGCGGCGCCGTCGCCAGCATGTGGTGATCCGGCTGGGCGGCCATAAACAGCGATTGCTCAAAGCCCGGCAGGGTCAGGGCAACGGTGCGCTTGTGCCCCAAATCCTGCAATACGTCGTCCAGCGCCCAGGTATCGATTTGCTCCCAGCTGATATTAATATGCGGGTAGCGTAAAAATGTCTCCAGATTCCACTCTTCGCTGAGGGCCGGATGATCCGCGCGCAGCCACACCTGCGGCAGGTCGGTAAACAGCACCTCGAAATCGATATACCACGGCAGCTGGCTCAGCTGTTCCCGTGAGCGCGGGTGCGTTTCCCGCCCGCAAAATCCAATATCAACCTCGCCGCGAATAATGGCGTCCAGCGAATCATAGTCCCAGCCGCGCAGGCGGATCAGCGCCTGGGGATAGCGCTGGTAGATCTGCCGGGCAAGGGTATCAAAGAGGATCATCATTAGCGGCATTTCCGCCGCCAGCTCGAACTTCAGGCCGCTGGGCGTGGCGTGATGCGGCTTATCGAGGATCTGGTTGCCCATCTGCATCCAGTCCGCCAGATCCTGCTCCATGCTGGTCATCAGCGGGGTTGGCGTCAGGCCGAGAGGCGTTTTAACGAATAGCGGATCGTCGAACCAGGCGCGGAGCTTGGCCAGCGACTTGCTTACCGCCGACGGCGAAACGTTCATCCGTTTCGCCGTGCGGGTGACGCTGAGCTCCTGGGTTAAGAGCTGCAGGCAGAGTAATAAATTAAGATCGAGACTCGACAGGGGTTTCTTCATAATTTTGCGCGGCCCGTGCGGGGGCAGCGGCCACAATCAGCACAATGCTGACTATGCTACAGCCAATGAGGATCCCGATCAGCATATTCATTGCGCTTAAGCCTACGACGGCGGCCAGCCAAATCCACAGCGAAGAGCCGCAGACCTGAGCGATACCCAGCGCGGAGCTGGCGACGCCGGCGCGCAGGGTAAACGGCCCCAGCGCCTGGCTCATTGCCACGCCGAAACCGACGGAGAAGCCCGCGCAAATCAGCGCCAGCCCCAGCATGGTCACCGTTTGGCTGGTGGCGAGGCTGAGCAGCACCCCGGCAATAAAGAACATCCCCTGCGAGGTCAGCATCAGGGTGCGCGGTTTAAACAGGGTGAGCGCAAACGGCGTGGAGAACGAGACGGCCATGCTGATCAGCGCCATCAGGGCCATCGCCATCGAGTATTTTCCGCGGTCGAAGCCCATCTCCTCCATCATCAGCACCGGCGAGACGTTCACGTAGGTGAGGATGGCGGTGACGCTAAGGGTGGTGACGATCACCCGGCTGAGGAAAAAGCGGTTCAGCAGCGACTCGGAGCCGGCGGGTTGCTGAGCGGCCTCGTTTGGCTGCACGGTTGGGCGCGTTTCCCGCAGCACGAAGATCGACAGCAGGCCGACCATCACGCCCATGCCGGTCATGGTGTAAAACAGGCTTTGCCACGGGTACTTAAGCATAATCAGATGGCCCAGCACCGGCGCCAGCACCGGGATAATGCAGGTAATGCCGTTGAGGAGCGACAGCACCTTGGCACGCCGCCGGTCATCAAGGGTATCGCGCAGCACCGCAAAAGCCACCACGTAGCAGCTGCCGGCGCCGATACCCTGAATAAAGCGTCCGATCAGGAAAAGGGTGCTGGTATGCGCCAGCGAGCAGAGCAGGGAGGCCAGAATAAAGATAAAGGCGCCAAATATAGCGACCGGCTTGCGTCCGGACCTGTCGGCAATGCGCCCGGCAAACAGCATCGCGGTGGCCATACCCGCCAGGTAGACCGAGAAGGCAATATGCAGCTGCGCCTCGCTGGCCCCCAGATCCTGCGCAATTTTCGGCAGACCAACCAAATACATATCAATGCCGGATGGATAGAGCAAAACCAGTGCAAAACCACAGATCAGAAAGCGTGCCATAGAACCCCTCGCGATAATAGTGCCGTACAGAGTAATGGTGAATGCCTGCCAGTACGAGTTGCCATTTGGACAACAATTATTTCCTGGGAGGAAAAATGGGGGGCTTAAAAAGTAAAAACCCGCATCAACAGCCGGTTAATGCGGGTTAGTGAACGTTTACGGACTACACGAGGCGCGGTTACTTACCAATACAGAAGCTGGAGAAAATGCGCCCCAGCAGATCGTCAGAGGTAAATTCGCCGGTAATTTCGCTTAAGGCCTGCTGTGAGAGCCGCAGCTCTTCAGCCAGCAGCTCGCCAGCCCATGCGCCAAGCAGCTGGGCTTTACCCTGCTGCAGATGGTTAGCCGCTGCTTCCAGCGCCTGCAGGTGGCGACGGCGGGCGAGGAAGCCGCCCTCCATATTGGTCTCGAAGCCCATGCTCTGCTTAAGATGATTGCGCAGCGCCTCAACGCCCTCGCCGGTACGCGCCGACAGGCGAATAAGCGAGTGACCATTTACTTCACTCAGGCCCAGCGTTTCGCCGGTGACGTCGGCTTTATTGCGCACCACGGTAATCGGCAGCTTTGCCGGCAGGCGTTCAATAAAGTCCGGCCAGATCTCGGCGGGGTCGACGGCGTCGGTAGTGGTGCCATCCACCATAAACAGCACCCGGTCGGCCTGGGCGATTTCCTGCCACGCGCGCTCGATACCGATGCGTTCAACCTCATCGTTGGCGTCGCGCAGACCGGCAGTATCGATGATGTGCAGCGGCATGCCGTCGATGTGGATATGCTCGCGAAGCACGTCGCGGGTGGTACCGGCGATATCGGTCACAATCGCGGCTTCACGCCCCGCCAGCGCGTTCAGCAGGCTCGATTTCCCGGCGTTCGGCCGCCCGGCAATCACCACCTTCATTCCTTCGCGCAGCAGGCTGCCCTGACGGGCCTCGGCGCGAACCGCGTCGAGATCGGCCATCACGTCGTTAAGCTGGGCCTCTATTTTGCCGTCGGAGAGAAAATCAATTTCCTCATCCGGGAAGTCGATAGCCGCTTCGACGTAGATACGCAGGTGCGTCAGCGCTTCCACAAGGTGGTTTACGCGCGCGGAGAAGGCACCCTGCAGCGAGTTCAGCGCCGAACGCGCCGCCTGCTCGGAGCTGGCGTCAATCAGATCGGCAATCGCCTCGGCCTGAGCCAGGTCGAGCTTATCGTTGAGAAACGCGCGTTCGGAGAACTCTCCCGGGTGAGCAATGCGCAGGCCCGGAAGGGTCAGGATGCGTTTGAGCAGCAGATCGAGAATGACCGGGCCGCCGTGCCCCTGCAGCTCGAGGACGTCTTCGCCGGTAAAGGAGTTTGGCCCCGGGAACCACAGGGCGATGCCCTGATCCAGCGCCGTTCCGTTAACGTCCTTGAACGGCAGGTAGTCGGCGTAGCGCGGTTTTGGCAGCTTGCCGAGTACCGCCTCTGCGACCTCGCGCGCCTTCAGGCCAGAGATGCGCAGAATGCCCACACCACCGCGTCCCGGTGGGGTTGCCTGGGCGACGATAGTGTCGTTATGGCTCATGATGACTCTCTATGTAAATGTAAAAAAGGCGGTCTATTGACCGCCTTCTCTGGCATTAACTTTACCGTATATTCTCGAAATAGTTCAAGTTGCAGGAAGGCGACAGGTTAGAGAGGCCCCAGGAGCTTACTGAAGTAAGTGACTGGGGCGAACTAACGAAGCCAACGCATCTGCGGCTTGAAGAATGAAGAGAATCAGGTTTTTTTCTTCTCGCGGCTATGCAGGCCACGTTTCTCCAGACCACGGTAAATCAGCTGCTGCTGGATAATGGTCACCAGGTTGCTGACGATGTAGTAAACCACCAGGCCAGACGGGAACCACAGGAAGAACACTGTGAAGATGACCGGCATAAAGGTCATGATCTTCTGCTGCATCGGGTCGGTCACGGTGGTTGGCGACATCTTCTGAATGAAGAACATCGTTGCGCCCATGATGATCGGCAGGATGTAGTACGGGTCTTGTGCAGACAGGTCGTGGATCCACAGGATAAACGGCGCATGACGCAGTTCAACCGAGGCGCTCAGCATGTAGTACAGCGCAAGGAAGATTGGCATCTGGATAATCAGCGGGAAGCAGCCGCCCAGCGGGTTAACCTTCTCCGCTTTATACAGGGCCATCATTTCCTGGCTTTGACGCTGTTTGTCATCGCCCAGACGCTCACGCATGGCCTGAATCTTCGGCTGCAGCATACGCATCTTGGCCATGGAGGTGTACTGCGCTTTAGTCAGCGGGTACATGATGCCACGAACGATAAAGGTAATAACGATGATCGAGAAGCCCCAGTTGCCGAGGAAGCTATGGATCCATTTCAGCAGCTTGAACAGCGGCTGAGAAATAAACCACAGCCAGCCGTAGTCAACGGTCAGATCCAGGTGCGGCGCAACGGCAGCCATTTTGTCCTGAATTGCCGGGCCGACCCACAGCACGCTTTCCAGCTTATCAGCCTGACCTGGCTGTACCAGAACCGGCTGAGATTTGTAGCCAATAGCGACGATACCGTTACCGAGGTTAGCGGTGTAGAAGCTGTTGGTGCCGCTATTCTGCGGAACCCATGCGGTCGTAAAGTACTGCTGCAGCATGGCGACCCAACCGTCTTTGGTGCTGACGTTCAGGTTTTCGTTATCGACGATGGTATCGAATTTATATTTTTCGTACTTCGTCTCTGCGGTTGAATACGCGGCACCGCGGAAGGTGTGCATCGTAGACAGGCCACCGGTTTGCGTATCGCGAGCGGATGGCAGGTTAGCAGACTGTTTCAGCTGACCGAAGGTGGAGATCTCCAACGGTTTTTCGCCGACGTTTTGTACGTTATAGCCTACGTTCACCGCATACTCACCACGTTTCAGGGTGAACGTTTTGGTGAATACGTTGCCGGCTTTGTCGGTGTACGTCAGCGGAATGACGATTTCGTTCTGGCCATCGGCCAGCACAAACGCATCTTTATCGACGTTATACAGCGGACGAGAGCCATTCGCCGGGTTATCCGGGCCATCACGACCGGTTAAACCGCTCTGAGCCTGATAGATAAACTGCGGAGTGGTCTCCAGTAGCTGGAACGGTTCGGTAGACTTAAGCGCTTTCGGGTAAGCCGGAAGCAGCGCCTGCTCAACATCACCACCGCGGGTGTTGATGGTCAGATCAAGCACGTCTGTTTTAACCGTAATCAGTTTCCCCTGGCCACTGGCCGGTACGCCCTGGTCGGCGGCGCTACCCGCTGCGGTGGTCGTTGTCTGCGTGGTCTGCTGCTGCTGGGCTTGCGGATTGTTATCCTGCTCCCAGGCTTGCCAGATCATGAAAGACACGAACAACAAAGCGATGATAAGAAGATTGCGTTGCGAATCCATCGTTAGTGTTCTCTGGTATCAAATGGTCCAGGCGGGACGGGATCGTCACCACCAGGGTGTAAAGGGTGGCATTTTAATACGCGTTTCACTGTCAACCAACTGCCTTTTACCACCCCAAACCTGCGCAATGCCTCAATTCCATAGCTTGAACAGGTTGGAGTGAAACGACAATGCGGCCCGAGTAGCGGACTAATCAGGCGCTGATAGACCCGTATAAGGCCTATCAGGACCCGGGAGCCAGGCGACAATGGCGGCGCCATAATTTTTCCAACGCTTCCGAGAGAGCACGGTTATCGAGTTCGGCAACCCCTTTCTTTGCCACCACCACAAAATCCATTGGCGGGAGTTCATGCTGACGTAAACGGAAGCTTTCACGCGTCAGACGTTTAATCCGATTGCGTTCATGCGCGCGTTTGACGTTTTTCTTGGCGACAGTAAGACCGATGCGGGGATGCCCCAGCGAATTCAGGCGGCCGAGGATGGTGATTTGCGGCGTGCCAGCCCGTTGTGGCTGCTGGAAGACGAAAGTGAAATGACTGGGAGTTAACAAACGTAACTCCCTGGGAAATGCTAGCTTAACCACGCAGGGTTAGCTTTATTACTTGGAAACGGTCAGACGGGAACGGCTTTTAGCACGACGACGTGCCAGAACCTGACGACCATTTTTAGTAGCCATACGTGCACGGAAGCCGTGAGAACGGTTGCGCTTCAGTACAGACGGTTGAAAAGTGCGTTTCATGGCGGTTTCTACCTAAACTTGAATTATTTCACTGACTTTTGCGTATACCCGAACGAACTTCGAACGACTAACGCCTCAGCGATGGTGATTAAAGAGGCCGGATTGTAATAATTGTACACTCCGGAGTCAATTCTCTTTCCTTATTTCTCACACCTTGTCGCACAAAAAATGAGCTGAGACAGGCTGCGGAAAACGGGCATTACGCACCGGGTGGAGGATTATACGGCCTGACGGGTAAAGCGCAAGGATCGCAGGGGATCTTTGTTAGATCGTTTAGGCCCAAAACCGGCATAGCTCATTAATTTTTCCAATATGCGGGCGAAATCGTGTCCCACCCTTCCCAGGATCGATTACACTTACCCGGCTTCGATCCTTCCTGTGGATAAAACGGGAAGAATCTGTTGAGAAACACAAGATATCTTTTTCAGTTTAGGCTATGATCCCCGGTCCCGATCGCGATCCCCGGATCCGCATCGGACAAAAACCGCAGATAGCGGTTCGCACGTCACCCCTTTTGTGCAGGGGCTTTTCGGCTTATGCAGGGTCTGGTCGACGTGCGCCAACAATCACGATTGTTTCTTTTTTCTTTATATCGATTTTATGTTCGAGTGGAGTCCGCCGTGTCACTTTCGCTTTGGCAGCAGTGTCTTGCCCGATTGCAGGATGAGTTACCAGCCACAGAATTTAGTATGTGGATACGCCCGTTGCAGGCGGAACTGAGCGATAACACGCTGGCACTGTATGCGCCAAACCGTTTTGTGCTCGATTGGGTAAGGGATAAATACCTCAATAATATCAATGGACTCCTCAATGATTTTTGCGGTGCTGATGCCCCACAGCTGCGGTTTGAAGTCGGCACTAAACCGGCGGTACAGCCGCAGCGCGGCGCGGTAAACAACGTCGCGGCAGCCGTACCGGCCGCGCAGGTCCAGATGGCGCGCGTTGCGCCGACGATCGTCCGCCCAGGCTGGGATAACGTCCCGGCGCCGGCGGAACCGACCTACCGCTCTAACGTCAACGTCAAGCATACCTTTGATAACTTTGTCGAAGGTAAGTCTAACCAGCTGGCCCGCGCGGCGGCGCGTCAGGTTGCGGATAACCCGGGCGGCGCCTACAACCCGTTATTCCTTTATGGCGGTACCGGTTTGGGTAAAACCCACCTTTTGCACGCGGTCGGTAACGGCATTGTTGCGCGCAAACCGAACGCCAAAGTGGTCTATATGCACTCCGAGCGCTTTGTTCAGGACATGGTTAAAGCCTTGCAGAACAACGCGATCGAAGAATTTAAGCGCTACTACCGCTCCGTAGACGCCCTGCTGATCGATGATATTCAGTTCTTTGCTAATAAAGAGCGCTCGCAGGAAGAGTTTTTCCACACCTTCAACGCCCTGCTGGAAGGTAATCAGCAGATCATTCTCACCTCGGATCGCTATCCGAAAGAGATCAACGGCGTTGAGGATCGTCTGAAATCACGCTTCGGTTGGGGGCTGACGGTGGCGATCGAGCCGCCTGAGCTGGAAACCCGCGTGGCGATCCTGATGAAAAAAGCGGACGAAAACGACATTCGTCTGCCGGGTGAAGTGGCCTTCTTTATTGCCAAGCGTTTACGTTCCAACGTACGTGAGCTGGAAGGGGCGCTGAACCGCGTTATCGCTAACGCCAACTTTACCGGCCGGGCGATCACCATCGATTTCGTGCGCGAAGCGCTGCGCGATCTGCTGGCGCTGCAGGAAAAGCTGGTCACCATCGACAATATTCAGAAGACGGTGGCGGAGTACTATAAAATTAAGGTGGCGGATCTGCTCTCCAAGCGCCGCTCCCGCTCGGTGGCGCGTCCTCGTCAGATGGCGATGGCGCTGGCTAAAGAGCTGACGAACCACAGTTTGCCGGAAATTGGCGACGCGTTCGGTGGCCGTGACCATACCACCGTGCTGCACGCCTGCCGTAAGATTGAGCAGCTGCGTGAAGAAAGCCACGATATCAAAGAAGATTTTTCCAATTTAATCAGAACATTATCCTCGTGACGCTATGAAATTTACCGTAGAACGTGAACATTTATTAAAACCTTTGCAACAGGTAAGCGGCCCGTTAGGCGGTCGTCCGACGCTGCCCATTCTCGGTAACCTGCTGCTTCAGGTCTCGGAAGGCGCGCTGTCGCTCACCGGTACGGACCTGGAAATGGAAATGGTGGCGCGCGTTGCGCTGATGCAACCGCATGAAACGGGCGCTACGACGGTTCCGGCACGTAAATTCTTTGATATCTGCCGTGGCCTCCCTGAAGGGGCGGAGATCGCCGTTCAGCTGGAAGGCGATCGGATGCTGGTGCGCTCCGGGCGCAGCCGCTTCTCGCTGTCGACGCTGCCTGCCGCTGATTTCCCTAATCTCGACGACTGGCAGAGCGAAGTTGAATTCACGCTGCCGCAGGCGACGATGAAGCGCCTGATTGAAGCCACCCAGTTTTCAATGGCGCATCAGGACGTCCGCTATTACTTAAACGGTATGCTGTTTGAGACCGAAGGCGACGAGCTGCGCACCGTCGCAACCGACGGGCACCGCCTGGCGGTCTGCTCTATGCCGCTGGGTGAATCGCTGCCTAACCATTCGGTGATCGTGCCGCGTAAAGGGGTGATTGAGCTGATGCGCATGCTCGACGGTGGCGATACGCCGCTGCGCGTGCAGATTGGCAGCAACAACATCCGCGCCCACGTCGGCGACTTCATCTTTACCTCGAAGCTGGTTGACGGTCGTTTCCCTGACTACCGCCGCGTGCTGCCGAAGAATCCGGATAAGCATCTGGATGCCGGCTGCGATATCCTCAAGCAGGCGTTTGCGCGGGCGGCAATTCTCTCGAACGAGAAGTTCCGCGGCGTGCGCCTCTACGTAAGCGAAAATCAGCTGAAAATCACCGCCAACAACCCGGAGCAGGAAGAAGCGGAAGAGATCCTCGACGTTTCTTACTCCGGCAGCGAGATGGAAATTGGCTTTAACGTCAGCTACGTGCTGGACGTGCTGAATGCGCTGAAGTGCGAAAACGTGCGTATTTTGCTGACCGATTCGGTGTCGAGCGTGCAGATTGAGGATGCGGCGTCGCAATCGGCAGCCTACGTCGTCATGCCCATGAGGTTGTAGAAAATATCGGGCTATCTTACTTGTTATTCTGGCTCCGGGCAGCGCTCGCAATCCTCACGTACTTTAGTACGCTCCGGTTGCTTCGCGCTGGCCGTAACCAGACTAACTGCGACGATAACGCCCTGGCTATGAGTTGATATGTCGCTATCCCGACTCCTGATTAAAGACTTCCGCAATATCGAAAATGCGGATCTCGCCCTATCTCCCGGCTTTAACTTTCTGGTTGGCGCCAACGGCAGCGGCAAAACCAGCGTGCTGGAAGCCATTTATACGCTTGGTCACGGCCGGGCGTTTCGCAGTTTGCAAATTGGTCGCGTCATCCGCCATGAGCAGGAGTCATTTATCCTGCACGGGCGCTTACAGGATGACGAGCGCGAAGTCGCCATCGGCCTGACTAAAGACAAGCTCGGCGACAGCAAGGTGCGGATTGACGGCACCGATGGTCACAAAGTGGCCGAGCTGGCGCATTTAATGCCGATGCAGCTGATTACGCCGGAAGGGTTTACTTTGCTCAACGGCGGCCCGAAGTACAGAAGAGCCTTCCTTGACTGGGGATGCTTTCACAATGAAAGCGGGTTTTTTACCGCCTGGAGCAACCTGAAGCGCCTGCTGAAGCAGCGCAACGCCGCGCTGCGTCAGGTTAACCGCTACGCGCAAATTCGGCCCTGGGATCTGGAGCTGATCCCGCTGGCGGAGCAGATTAGCCGCTGGCGTGCCGACTACAGCGCCGCTATCGTCGAAGACATGGCGGATACCTGTAAGCAGTTTTTACCTGAATTCTCTCTGACCTTTTCCTTCCAGCGCGGCTGGGAAAAAGAAACGGATTACGCTGAGGTACTGGAGAGAAACTTCGAGCGTGACCGCATGCTGACCTATACCGCCCACGGCCCGCACAAAGCGGATTTCCGCATACGTGCCGATGGTGCGCCGGTCGAAGATACCTTGTCACGTGGACAGCTTAAGCTCCTGATGTGCGCGCTACGGCTGGCACAGGGCGAGTTTTTAACCCGCGAAAGCGGGAGACGCTGTCTGTATCTGATAGATGATTTTGCCTCGGAACTTGATGACGCGCGGCGCGGGCTGCTTGCCAGCCGCTTAAAAGCCACGCAGTCGCAGGTTTTCGTCAGCGCAATAAGCGCTGAGCACGTAATGGACATGTCGGACAAAAATTCGAAGATGTTCACCGTGGAAAAGGGTAAAATAACGGATTAACCCAAGATTAAATGAGCGAGAAACGTTGATGTCGAATTCTTATGACTCCTCCAGTATCAAAGTCCTGAAAGGGCTGGATGCGGTGCGTAAGCGCCCGGGTATGTATATCGGCGACACGGATGACGGCACCGGTCTGCACCACATGGTATTCGAGGTTGTGGATAACGCTATCGACGAAGCGCTCGCAGGGTACTGTAAAGACATCGTTGTCACCATCCATAGCGATAACTCCGTCTCCGTACAGGATGATGGTCGCGGCATCCCGACCGGTATTCACCCGGAAGAGGGCGTATCGGCGGCAGAAGTCATCATGACCGTACTGCACGCAGGCGGCAAGTTTGATGATAACTCCTATAAAGTTTCCGGCGGCCTGCACGGCGTAGGCGTTTCCGTGGTTAACGCCCTGTCGCAGAAGCTGGAGCTGGTGATTCAGCGCGATAATAAAGTTCACCGTCAGCTGTACGCCCACGGCGTGCCGCAGGCGCCGCTGGCCGTGACCGGCGATACCGAAAAAACCGGCACCATGGTCCGTTTCTGGCCGAGCTATGAAACCTTCACCAACGTGATCGAATTCGAGTATGAGATTCTGGCTAAACGCCTGCGCGAGCTGTCGTTCCTGAACTCCGGCGTCTCCATCCGCCTGCGCGATAAGCGTGACGGCAAAGAAGACCACTTCCACTACGAAGGCGGCATCAAGGCGTTCGTTGAGTATCTCAACAAGAACAAAACGCCAATTCACCCGAATATCTTCTATTTCTCCACCGAAAAAGACGGTATCGGCGTTGAAGTTGCGCTGCAGTGGAACGACGGCTTCCAGGAAAATATCTACTGCTTTACCAACAACATTCCGCAGCGCGACGGCGGGACGCACCTTGCGGGCTTCCGCGCGGCGATGACCCGTACCCTGAACGCCTACATGGATAAAGAAGGCTACAGCAAAAAGGCGAAAGTCAGCGCCACCGGCGACGATGCCCGCGAAGGCCTGATTGCCGTCGTTTCCGTAAAAGTACCGGATCCTAAGTTCTCCTCGCAGACCAAAGACAAGCTGGTCTCCTCCGAGGTGAAAACCGCGGTAGAGCAGCAGATGAACGAGCTGCTGAACGAATATCTGCTGGAAAACCCGTCAGACGCCAAGATCGTGGTAGGCAAAATTATCGATGCCGCGCGCGCGCGCGAAGCGGCACGCCGTGCCCGTGAGATGACCCGTCGTAAAGGCGCCCTGGACCTGGCCGGTCTGCCGGGCAAGCTGGCGGACTGTCAGGAACGCGACCCGGCGCTCTCCGAACTGTACCTCGTGGAAGGGGACTCCGCGGGCGGTTCTGCCAAGCAGGGCCGTAACCGTAAAAACCAGGCTATCCTGCCGCTGAAGGGTAAAATCCTCAACGTCGAGAAGGCCCGTTTTGACAAGATGCTCTCTTCCCAGGAAGTCGCTACGCTTATCACCGCGCTGGGCTGCGGTATCGGCCGCGACGAGTACAACCCGGATAAGCTGCGCTACCACAGCATCATCATCATGACCGATGCCGACGTCGATGGTTCACACATTCGTACCCTGCTGCTGACTTTCTTCTACCGTCAGATGCCGGAAATCGTTGAGCGTGGCCACGTCTACATTGCGCAGCCGCCGCTGTACAAAGTGAAGAAAGGCAAGCAGGAACAGTACATTAAAGACGATGAAGCGATGGATCAGTACCAGATCTCCATCGCCCTCGATGGCGCTACCCTGCACACTAACGCCAGCGCCCCGGCCCTGGCCGGCGAAGCGTTAGAGAAGCTGGTTGCTGAGTTCAACGCCACGCAGAAAATGATTGGCCGCATGGAGCGTCGCTTCCCGAAAACGATGCTGAAAGAGCTTATCTACCAGCCAACGCTGAGCGAAGCCGAGCTTTCTGACGAGCAGGCCGTTACGCGCTGGGTGAATGCGCTGGTAACCGATCTGAATGAGAAAGAGCAGCACGGTAGCCTGTGGAAATTCGACATTCACGAAAACAGCGAACAGCAGCTGTTTGAGCCGATTGTTCGCGTCCGTACCCACGGCGTAGACACCGATTATCCGCTGGATCATGAGTTTGTGACCGGCGGCGAGTACCGTCGTATCTGCACCCTCGGCGAGAAGCTGCGCGGCCTGGTCGAAGACGACGCGTTTATCGAACGCGGCGAACGCCGTCAGCCGGTTGCCAGCTTCGAGCAGGCGCTGGAGTGGCTGGTGAAAGAGTCCCGACGCGGCCTGGCTATCCAGCGCTATAAAGGTCTGGGCGAGATGAACCCGGATCAGCTGTGGGAAACCACCATGGACCCGGATAGCCGCCGTATGCTGCGCGTCACCGTTAAGGACGCGATCGCCGCTGACCAGCTGTTCACCACCCTGATGGGCGACGCCGTTGAACCGCGCCGCGCCTTTATCGAAGAAAACGCCCTGAAAGCGGCGAATATCGATATCTAAGCCGCAGATTCCCCGGTCTGGCGCTTCGCTGACCGGGGTAGGCGTTTGATAAACCCGGATCGCACGCTTAACGGCGTCATCCGGGTTTTTTTACGCAGGAAAAGGGGAATCTCTCCTGCCGAACCCATCCTCGTTTTCCCTGGTTTCTGTTGCTGTTTTTTGAGCGGAATCGCGTTAGCATGAGTCAGGACTCATCTTACCTGGGGATCTCATGGCCATTAAACTGATTGCAATTGATATGGACGGCACGCTTCTGCTGCCGGACCATACCATCTCTCCTGCCGTTAAAACCGCGATTGCCGCGGCCCGTGCGCGCGGCGTCAACGTGGTGCTGACCACCGGTCGGCCGTATGCCGGCGTGCACAGCTACCTGAAAGAACTGCACATGGAGCAGCCGGGAGACTACTGCATCACCTACAACGGTGCGTTAGTGCAGAAGGCAAGCGACGGCAGCACCGTCGCGCAAACTGCGCTGAGCTATGATGACTACCGCTATCTGGAACAGCTTTCCCGCGACGTCGGCTCCCACTTCCACGCGCTTGACCGCAATACGCTCTATACCGCTAACCGCGATGTGAGCTACTACACGGTGCATGAATCCTACGTCGCAACCATCCCGCTGGTCTTCTGTGAAGCAGAAAATATGGATCCCAACATCCAGCTGCTGAAGGTGATGATGATTGATGAGCCGGTGATTCTGGACCAGGCCATCGCCCGCATTCCGGCTGAAGTGAAAGAGAAGTATACCGTGCTGAAAAGCGCGCCATACTTCCTCGAGATCCTCGATAAGCGGGTCAATAAAGGCACCGGCGTGAAGTCGCTGGCCGACGCGCTGAATATCAAGCAGGAAGAGATCATGGCGATTGGCGATCAGGAAAACGACATCGCGATGATTGAGTTCGCCGGCGTCGGCGTGGCGATGGATAACGCGATACCGACCGTGAAAGAAGCGGCAAACTTTATTACCAAATCAAATCTTGAAGACGGCGTGGCGTATGCCATTGAAAAATATGTTCTAAATTAAGCCCTCTTCCCTGGAAATCAGCCCGCGATCCTCGCGGGTTTTTTTATGTCTGCCGTTTCCCCGCCATTAATATTCTTATCAGCAATTGTCGTTTTTGTGATCTAAATTGTAGTACAACACAATGTCATTGTACTACATTACGGTCAGAGGCAATGATGAGTGCTATCACGTTAGTACTACAAAGTTGAGGCGCAAACCGGCAGTCAGGGTAAAGTAAGGCAGAGTGTTTTCTTAGAGGACGTGCCATGAACCTGACTAAAACCGATCGCATCATCATGACGCTGGGCCGCCAGATTGTCGGCGGCAAATACGTTCCCGGCTCGGCGCTGCCGGCAGAAGCGGACCTGTGCGAAGAGTTTGAAACGTCGCGCAATATTATCCGGGAAGTGTTTCGCTCGCTGATGGCGAAGCGGCTGATTGAGATGAAGCGCTATCGCGGAGCCTTCGTTTCGCCGCGTAACCACTGGAACTACCTGGATACCGAGGTGCTGCAGTGGGTGCTGGAGAATGATTACGACCCGCGCCTGATTGGCGCGATGAGCGAGGTGCGAAACCTGGTGGAACCGGCCATCGCCCGCTGGGCGGCTGAACGCGCGACCTCCAGCGATCTGGCGCAAATTGAAGACGCGCTGAACGAGATGATTGCCAATAACCAGGACCGGGATGCGTTTAACGAAGCCGACATTCGCTATCACGAAGCGGTGCTGCAGTCGGTGCATAATCCGGTGTTACAGCAGCTGAGCGTGGCAATTAGCTCGCTGCAGCGAGCGGTATTTGAACGAACCTGGATGGGGGATGAAGGCAATATGCCGAAGACCCTCCAGGAACATAAGGCGCTGTTTGATGCTATCCGGCATCAGGATAGCGAAGCGGCGGAGCAGGCGGCGCTCACCATGATCGCCAGCTCAACACGAAGGCTGAAGGAAATCACATGACATCTCGCTACATCGCAATTGACTGGGGATCGACCAACCTGCGCGCCTGGCTTTTTCAGGGCGACATATGCCTGGAGAGCAGGCAGTCGGAAGCTGGCGTAACCCGCCTCAACGGCAGATCCCCGGCGGCGGTGTTTAGTGAGATAACCGAGAGCTGGCGCGATGACGCCACGCCAGCGGTTATGGCGGG
>NZ_JAQGFU010000140.1:0-11446 GCF_030078455.1 Klebsiella sp. Ech2A
GACTATTCGCGTCACGCGGCGCTAAGCCCGCCGCGCTGCCTGAACCACAGGCGCAGGATCAAAAACAGGGCGCAATCGCCCTGTTTTTTGAGGCGCTGTCGCGTTACCAGAACCCCACCAGCTTCATCCACGCGCCCCCCAGCACCAGCCAGATGAGAATAGACGCCACCGACACCACGAAACTGACGCCCCACCACTGACCCGCCGTGTTATAGCCGGAGCCAAACAGAGCGGGCCCCGGGCCGCCAGAGTACTGCGTCAGGCCCATCGACAGGTTAGAGGTATAGCCCAGCACCAGGGCGGCGAACAGCGGCGGTACGCCGACGGAGACGGCAACGGCCAGAAACGCCAGATACATCGCGGAAATATGCGCCATCGCCGAGGCGAAGAAGTAGCGGGTATAGAAATAGACCAGCACCAGCAGTAAAAACACCGTTATCCATGCAAAGTGGCCGACGTAGCCGACAATACGCTCAGATATCCAGCTAATCATACCGTATTTATTAAGCGCGTTAGCCATCATCACCAGCACGGCAAACCAGAACATCGTATCCCAGGCCGTTTTTTCTTCGATGATATTTTTCCACGACATGATATTGCTGACCAGCAGCACCATCAGCCCAATAAACGCGGAAAGGGTCGCGGGAATGGCAAAGAAAATGTCGCCCACCGTCCAGAGCAGGATCAGCAGGACAAAATCAAGCGCGAGGATTTTTTCCGCCAGCGACATCGGCCCCATTTTGCGCAGCTCTTCTCTGGCGATCGCCGGGATTTCCGGCGTTTTCTTCAGCTGCGGCGGATAAATAGCGTACAGCACCAGCGGCAGCAGGATCAGCGAGGCGATCCCCGGCACGATGGCGCCGACAAACCAGGTCGTCCAGGTGATTTCAATGCCCTGGCTTCTCGCCAGTTCGGCGATCAGCGGGTTACCCGCCATCGCCGTTAAAAACATCGTACAGACAATGGCGTCAATCTGAGAAACGCAGAGCATTAAAAAGGCGCCGGCTTTTCTGGCCGTCGCGCCGGGCTCCGACTGGTAGGCGGTGGCAATGGACTGCGTAATCGGATACATAATGCCGCCGCCCCTCGCCGATGCCGACGGAATGCCCGGCCCGAGGACCACGTCAGAGAGGGCCAGACCATAGGCGACGCCCAGCATGCTTGAGCCGCATTTGGAAATAAACCACAGCGCCACCCGCTTGCCCAGCCCGGTCTTAATCACCGCCCGGGAGATAAACATCGCGATACCAATCAACCAGATCGTACCGTTGGCAAAGCCGGACAGCGCCGCGACTTTGTCGCTTTTACCCGGCGAGAGAGGCGTGACGCCCAAAAACGCGGAGACGATCAGCGCGATCATCGTCACCGCCCCCATCGGCATCACCTTCAGAATGATGGCAAAGATCGTTGCGGTAAAAATAGCAAACATTTGCCATGCGTGAATGGCCAACCCATCGGGCGGAGGGGTAAACCAGATAAGTGCGCCGAACAGGATTGTCAGGGCGGCCTTCCAGAGGGGAAAAGCCAGCTTCACGTCCAGGGGTTTGTTAGGTTCAGTCATGTGATTCTCCTTTTTCTTTTATCTTTAGGAGGAGAAGCACGGCCGAGCATTGATATCCATCAACGAATCACGTAGATACCGTTACAAAATCAGCACCCTTACACCATATCTAAGGGCGTTTTGCGACCCGGCGCCGGAAAGGCCTTTTCCATCACCGCGATATCGTTCTCATCGAGCACCACCTCGAGAGCGGCAGCGTTCTCTTTGACGTGGGCTATACTCCCGGCTTTTGGGATCGCCATCACCCCTTTGTGGCTGATGATCCACGCCAGCAGGAGCTGCGCGACCGTGACGCCCTTTTCCCGCGCCAGGCCGTTGAGAGCGGGATGATTGATTAGACCATCGCGCAGGCGACCGGCCTGGGCCAGCGGGCTGTAGGCCATCACCGGCAGCTGCTGCTGCTGACACCACGGCAGCAGATCGTATTCAATGCCGCGCGATGCCAGATGGTACAGCACCTGGTTGGTCGCACAGCGTCTGCCGCCGGGCACCTGCCACAGCGCCTGCATATCGTCGGTATCGAAGTTGGAGACGCCCCAGCGGCGAATTTTGCCCTGAGCAACCAGCGCCTCCATCGCCTCAACGGTTTCGGCCAGCGGGAACTCCCCCGGCCAGTGCAGCAGATAGAGATCGAGATAATCACTTTTCAGGCGACGCAGGCTGGCTTCGCAGGCCTCGCGCATTTTGTGCCCGCCGGCGTGCCACGGATAGACTTTCGACACCAGCGTTACGCGGTCGCGCAGGCCGCGAATCGCCTCGCCCACCACCTCTTCCGCGCCTCCGTCGGCGTACATTTCGGCGGTATCGATAACCGTCAGCCCGAGCTCAACGCCCGCTCGCAGTGCAGCCGCTTCCTGTGAACGATGCGCGCTACTTTGCCCCATATACCAGGTTCCCTGCCCGATGGCGGGAACCGCCTGCTGGTCGCCGAAACGGCTCATTTTTACGCTCATCGCTACCTCTCGTTAGTTATTGCACCACCGTAATGCAAAACAGGGCGTGACGCCCTGTTTTGATGCACAGATATCTCTATAAAGATGCACAATCAGAAAGTGTAGGTGATCCCGGTAGAAATCAGGCCGCTCCAGGATTTGTCCACCATCGGGCTGTCGGTGATTTCGTCGGACAGGCGGGGGTAGCGCGCCGCGCCGTACACGCTCCAGTCGCCGAGGAAACGATAGTTGGCCGACAGTTCGAGATACGGGTTCCAGCTGCTATCCGGATCGTAGCTGCGCAGGCCGCTGCGCTCGGATTCGCGCTTCGAGACGCCGTAGTAGTATTCGTTCTGGTTGTCGCTGCTCCACTCCACGCCGATACCCGGCGTTAAGGTCAGGTTGCCGTTGGTATAGCGGTAGAGCCAGGCCATGTCCCAGGTAATGCCGTTGCTTTTATCCAGCGTGTCGCCAGCAAGGGTGGTGCGCAGGAAGCCATACTGGGTATTGTGCACGTAGGAGAGCCCGGCCATCATCGTCGATTTACGCCGATCCAGCCTGCGCAGCTGTTCGCTGTCGCTGTCGCCCGGCTTAAAGTACATCGGCGACCAGTAGGCGGTAACCGACAGCTTATCGCTCTCGTCATTCCATAAATAGTAACCACCGCCTAAGCCACGGAACCAAAAATTATCGCTCTCGTAGCTGATAGCCGGCACCGGGTAAACGTCGACGTCATATTGCTTATACGGGCTTTCGACGATACCCACGCCGGCCCCCAGCGTTAATTTCCCGTCGGCGTGTGCTGCTGAGACACAGGCCAAAAGACACACGCCTGGTGCCAGAGATTTGATCTTCTTCACAATCCATATTCCCGTTTGTCAAATAATCCGCGCAGGCAGTTTAGCGTCGTAGGCCTCATGCCTCAAATTCTTTACCCGTCATTACAAAAAATGACTCCCCCTCTCGTTTATACGCAAGCCCGGACCCGCAGCTTCATGACAACAGGATGAAGGCCCCTGGCAAGACGTGCGAAATCGCGACCTTTTTTGGGATGAGTTATTGATATGTCATTGAAATTGATTTTTCGCTGCATGCAAGTTTTCTAAATGCATCTACGCTTTAATTTAGAAGGCGTCATTGCAGGGCGCGTTATCTTAATCTCGTCGACAACCTGGCATAAGGGTTGCTGGAGAATCAGTAGACGTCGCGCTCTGCTTACCTCTTCCGGGAGCACCCACTATTCATATGAACGCTCTCAACTTGTGCTAAATACGAAAGGACGGCATGCCATGAATATATTCGATCACTATCGCCAGCGTTATGAAGCTGCCAAGGACGAAGAGTTCACACTGCAGGAGTTTCTTACCATCTGCCGGCAAGATCGCAGTGCTTATGCCAACGCGGCAGAAAGGCTACTGATGGCCATTGGTGAACCCGTCATGGTCGATACGGCCCTGGAGCCAAGGCTGTCCCGTCTCTTTTCAAACCGGGTTGTCGCACGCTATCCGGCATTTGAAGAGTTCTACGGTATGGAAGATGCCATCGAGCAGATCGTTTCTTATCTGAAGCATGCCGCGCAAGGTCTGGAAGAGAAGAAACAGATTCTGTATCTGCTGGGGCCGGTGGGCGGCGGTAAATCATCCCTTGCCGAGCGCCTGAAATCATTAATGCAGCGCGTACCGATTTACGTGCTGAGCGCCAACGGCGAGCGCAGCCCGGTGAACGACCATCCGCTGTGCCTGTTTAATCCGCAGGAAGATGCGCAGATCCTCGACAAGGAATATGGCGTACCGACCCGCTATCTCGGCACCATCATGTCGCCGTGGGCGGCCAAGCGCCTGCATGAGTTTGGCGGCGATATCACCAAATTCCGCGTCATTAAGGTGTGGCCGTCGATTCTGGAGCAGGTTGCCATCGCCAAAACTGAACCCGGCGATGAGAACAACCAGGATATCTCGGCCCTGGTCGGTAAGGTTGATATTCGCAAGCTCGAGCATTACGCGCAGAACGATCCGGATGCCTACGGCTACTCCGGCGCCCTGTGCCGCGCCAACCAGGGGATCATGGAATTCGTCGAGATGTTCAAAGCGCCGATTAAGGTGCTGCATCCGCTGCTGACCGCAACCCAGGAAGGCAACTATAACGGCACCGAAGGGATCTCCGCCCTGCCGTTTAACGGGATTATCCTCGCGCACTCGAACGAATCCGAGTGGGTGACCTTCCGTAACAACAAAAACAACGAGGCCTTCCTCGACCGCGTCTATATCGTCAAGGTGCCTTACTGCCTGCGCATTTCCGAAGAGATGCGCATCTATGAAAAACTGCTCAACAATAGCGAGCTGACCCATGCGCCGTGCGCCCCGGGCACTCTTGAAACGCTGTCGCGCTTCTCGATTCTGTCGCGCCTGAAAGAGCCGGAAAACTCGAGCATTTACTCCAAAATGCGCGTCTATGACGGTGAGAGCCTGAAAGATACCGACCCGAAAGCGAAATCCTACCAGGAGTATCGCGACTATGCCGGCGTCGATGAAGGCATGAACGGTCTCTCCACCCGCTTCGCCTTTAAAATACTGTCGCGGGTATTTAACTTCGATCACGCCGAGGTTGCCGCTAACCCGGTGCATCTGTTCTACGTCCTCGAACAGCAAATTGAGCGCGAGCAGTTCCCGCAGGAGCAGTCGGAGCGCTACCTCGAGTTCCTCAAAGGCTACCTGATCCCGAAATACGCCGAGTTTATCGGCAAAGAGATCCAGACCGCGTATCTCGAATCCTACTCCGAATACGGGCAGAACATTTTTGACCGTTACGTCACCTACGCGGATTTCTGGATTCAGGATCAGGAGTACCGCGATCCGGATACCGGGCAGCTGTTTGACCGCGAATCGCTGAACGCGGAGCTGGAAAAAATTGAAAAACCGGCGGGGATCAGCAACCCGAAAGACTTCCGTAACGAGATAGTCAACTTCGTGCTGCGCGCCAGAGCCAATAACAGCGGACGCAACCCGAACTGGACCAGCTACGAAAAACTGCGCACGGTTATTGAGAAGAAAATGTTCTCCAATACCGAAGAGCTGCTGCCGGTCATTTCGTTCAACGCCAAAACCTCAACCGACGAGCAGAAAAAGCACGACGACTTCGTCGACCGGATGATGGAGAAAGGCTATACCCGTAAGCAGGTACGTCTGCTGTGCGAATGGTATTTGCGGGTACGCAAATCGTCCTGACGTACGGCAAGTCCGCTCGCGGCGGGCCAGGAGATAGAGACCAGCAATTCGAGTTGCAGGGAGCCCCGGACCTTTACTCAGCTAAGCGTCCGGGGTAAGCAACGCAAATGCGGCTTGAAGTATGACGTGTATGGTTGGCAAATGCAGTACGGGGGGCATATGACCTGGTTTATAGACCGGCGCCTGAACGGAAAGAATAAAAGCGCGGTGAATCGCCAGCGCTTTTTGCGTCGCTACAAGGCGCAGATCAAACAGTCGATCTCCGAGGCTATCAACAAGCGCTCGGTGACCGATATTGAGAGCGGGGAATCCGTCTCTATTCCGACGGATGATATCAACGAACCGATGTTTCATCAGGGTCGCGGCGGCCTGCGCAATCGCGTGCATCCCGGCAACGACCATTTTGTGCAAAACGACCGTATTGAACGCCCGCAGGGCGGCGGAGGCGGCGGCGGTAGCGGCCAGGGGCAAGCCAGCGCCGACGGCGAAGGCGAAGATGGCTTTGTCTTTCAGATCTCCAAAGACGAGTATCTCGACCTGCTGTTTGAGGATCTCGCTCTGCCGAATCTGAAGAAAAACCAGCAGCGGCAGCTTACCGAGTTCAAGACGCATCGGGCGGGCTTTACCGCTAACGGCGTCCCGGCGAACATCAGCGTGGTGCGTTCGCTGCAAAACTCGCTGGCGCGACGGACCGCCATGACCGCCGGCAAGCGCCGCGAACTGCGCGCGCTGGAAGCGGATCTGGACGTCATTAGCAAAAGCGAGCCCGCGCAGCTGCTGGAAGAGGAGCGGCTGCGCCAGGAGATAGCCGAGCTGCGGGCGAAGATTGACCGCGTGCCGTTTATCGATACCTTCGATCTACGCTATAAGAACTACGAAAAACGGCCCGAGCCCTCCAGCCAGGCGGTGATGTTCTGCCTGATGGACGTTTCCGGCTCCATGGATCAGGTCACCAAAGATATGGCCAAACGTTTTTACATCCTGCTGTATCTGTTCCTCAGCCGGACCTATAAAAACGTCGAGGTGGTCTATATCCGCCACCATACCCAGGCAAAAGAGGTGGATGAGCACGAGTTTTTCTATTCGCAGGAAACCGGCGGCACTATCGTCTCCAGCGCGCTGAAGCTGATGGATGAAGTGGTTAAAGCGCGCTATGACCCGTCGCAGTGGAATATCTACGCCGCGCAGGCGTCGGACGGCGATAACTGGGCGGACGACTCGCCGCTGTGTCACGAGCTGCTGGCGAAGAACATCCTGCCGGTGGTGCGCTACTACAGCTACATTGAGATAACCCGCCGCGCCCACCAGACGCTATGGCGCGAATATGAACATCTGCAGACGACCTTTGAAAACTTCGCCATGCAGCATATACGCGACCAGGAAGATATCTACCCGGTGTTCCGCGAGCTGTTCCATAAGCAGGATGCGTAAATCTGTTGTTTCTCATAAAAAAATCAGCCAGTTAATGCTATTTTCTGGCTGATTTTTTCACCACTGCCGGAGAGCTATTCTCTCCTTGCCGCTGCGCTTCTTCCCGTTTCGCCATGCCCCTGCGCCTAAAATCGCCTCAGGCCATCCGTCGCCGGGTTCACCTGACCGTTCATCAGGATATATCGGGCATCTTCCCGCTTGTGCCGGTCGATCAACGGGACCAGCCGTCTGAAATGTTCGCTGGCACAGTGGGCGTCGAGGGCCGCATGGTCTGGCCACTCCTCGATAAAAATGAAATGTCCGGGATCCTTTTCATCAATATAGAGATCATAGGCGATGCACAGCGGCTCCAGCCTGGTTGCCGCGACCAGCTCCCGGTATAACGGCAGAACGGTTGCAACGCATTCGGGCTTGATAAAATCTTCGGCAATGACTTTTAGCATAGGCTCCTCTCGGTGAAAACGGATACGCAATCGTCCCGGGGATGGCCGGGACCTCAGCCGCACCTGGCCCGTTCCCGGTAGGGATATATCATTCCTTGCAGGAAGCAGCATAGCAACCCGTCACGACCAGAAAGACCATTTGAATCATTCAGGTGATGAAGATAAAAACGGGTAGCCAATACGCCTCTGATGGCTGAAGACATATGCCAAATGTTACCCGTTTTTCATCGCCGAGAAGGCTTTTTCCGCCCTAATTTCCCCCGCACTGTACTTTTTTGTCAGCCACCTGACACGACAACAACATAATCCTGCCTGTGCACAACCGCGGCTAGCCTCTTTTTTTGGCGCCTGTGACACCATCCAATCTCTTTTCATGCCCGGCGTTCGCATGTCGGTGCTCTGTATTAAGGGATAAGGTAGTCGAGAGATGGCGAGCTATTATTTTTCTATTCCAAAAGTCTATTTTGGCGAGAATGCCATTAAGGCATTGCGCCAGTTAGATCATAAAAAAGTGGGGATTGTTACTGACAGTTTTATGGCGACGTCGGGTAAAACTCGCTATCTGATTAGTGAAATGCCGCAGGCCTCCGTCTCTATTTTCAGCGACGTCAAACCCGATCCCAGCGTAGAGATCCTCCAGGCTGGCGCAGCCCAATTTAAAGCATTCAAGCCGGACGTCATTATTGCGCTGGGGGGCGGTTCATCGCTTGATGCTGCAAAAGGGATCAAAGCCACGCTGGAAGAGTATTTCCCGGGCCATGCGATTGCGCTTATTGCCATTCCCACCACCAGCGGCTCCGGTTCAGAAGTCACCTCCTACGCCATTATTTCCGACCCGCAAAACGGCCGAAAATATCCCCTGATTGCCGAGGAGCTGGTTCCTGATTACGCCATCCTGGACCCGCATCTGGTGCTGTCGGTTCCCCGCCAGGTGGCAGTCGATACCGGTATGGATGTGCTGACACACGCGATTGAAGCCCTGGTCTCCTCCGGGGCAAACGACTTTAGCGACGCGCTGGCGGAAAAAGCGATTGCGCTAACCTGGCAATACTTGCCCGATGTTTTTCGGGACGAGAAGGACATTCAGGCCCGCACGCATATGCACAATGCATCATGCATGGCCGGAATGGCGTTTAACTCCGCGGGACTGGGACTGGTGCACGGCATGGCGCACGCCATCGGCGGCATGCTGCATATACCGCACGGCAAGATTAACGCCATGCTGCTGCCCCTCGTGATTGACTGGAACGCTCGCCACGCCCCGCATGCGCTACCACGTTACCTGAAATGTGCCGCCATCATGGGTATTCCTGTCCGCACGCAGGAACAAGCCCTGAAGGCACTTATAGACGGTATTAGAGAGATTAATCACCGTTTTGGCATTCCCGCTACGTTACGTGAGCTGGGTATCGCTCTTACCGATTTCGAATCCTTACGCCAGCCGCTCATTAGCGCTGCGTTAGCCGATGGCTGCACCGCGTCAAATCCTTGTCAGCCCGGCGCCGCAGACGTGGATCGCCTGTTGACGCAAATTGCCGGGTAAATCTGGACAACTTTGTCCTTTGGTAACCGGACGGTCAAAAAAGTCCTGCGTGACGGCAAAAAGCGCAGCGCAGGACTGAATACTCTGGATATTGCATCCTTCACCATTTTCAGGTCGTTGACGTTATGAATGACAACCAGCAGCAAGCCGAATTGATTACTCAACAAATACTTCAGGAGCTCGCGGCCCGCGGAACCCAGTTCAGGCGCCCGGAATCACATAGTCCGCAGAGACTGGAAATCCCCGTCGGTATTTCCAATCGCCATGTACACCTCAGTCGGGAAGACATGGATGCCCTGTTCGGCTACGGCTCTACCCTCACTCGCATGAAAGCGGTAAAGCAACCCGGTCAGTTTGCCGCGGAAGAGACCGTGACCCTGCGCGGTCCCAAAGGTGAATTAACCAAAGTCCGCGTGCTTGGCCCGCTGCGCGGCGCCACCCAAATTGAAATTTCTGTTTCCGATGGTTTCGTTCTCGGCGTGAAAGCCCCCGTCAGGATGTCAGGCGATCTGCAGGACTCGCCCGGCATTGACATCATCGGACCACGAGGACGCGTCACCAAAACGGGCGGCGCCATTGTCGCATGGCGACACATTCATATTTCGCGCGCCGAAGCGGAACAATACGGTCTGCGCGACGGGGAGGAGATTGATGTCCGCATTGATGGCCATCGCGGCGGCATTCTGAGCCATGTTGTCGTGCGCGTGAGCGCCGATGCCGTTCTGGAAATGCATATCGACGTGGAAGAGGCCAACGGCTTTGGCTTACGTAACGGCGATTGCGTTAAGCGCGTACTGACGGAATGCCATTATGGCTGACAGCCCTGAAGTCCGGCGCTTACAGGACCTGGCAGAAAAAATGGCCCATCCTGTGGCCGGACGGCTGGCGCAATATCCGTTGGACGTTATCTATCTGGTCGGCGGCGCAAGTCGCTTCCATCAGTTTGCGGATGTCTTTCGCAAAACCACTGGCAAACGGGTGATTCAGGCGACGCACCCGCTTTTGGTCACCCCGCCTGGCGTCGCGATGCACAGCCGCTAAGAAGGAAAACGATGGACTCGCAACGACTCTCATACCTGGTCGACACCATGATTGAGGACATTCTGGAACAACGTAGATTGCGCCTGCAGACGCGTAGCAAGGTGATGTACGCGATCTTAAGCGGGGAAGATCTTACGACTCTGCCCGCGACCCTGGAGTGTCTTAGCGCCCTGCACCACGGCGGCTATTTACTGGTCATGGTGTTTTCCCACAGCGCCAGACAATCATCCCTGCAATCCTCCTGCCTTGAAGCGCTGGCCCAACGTGGCATTGATGTGATGTGCGCGGGTCAGGAGGAGCCGCCGGTGGCTGAACTCTGCGGCGACCTCTATTTTCCGGCGCTCTCCACCAATAGCCTGAGCAAAATCGCGCTGGGTATCCGCGATAACCTGGTATGTCGATGGGCGTTTTATGCGCTCAGCATGCAGATAAAAGCCATCGTAACGCTCAACGCCGAATGCCAGCCCGACAAAAACGGTTCACTACCGCAGGCATTCCGCACGCGCCTTGCGCACTATGCCGGCACGCTTGTGGAATATGGCTTCACCGTGATCGGCCAGCGCGCTGTGGGTCAAGAGCCAACGCCATCGGCCAACGCCCATAGGCAGCTGGTCACGCTCAGCGACGTACGCCGGTATCAGCACGGTCAGACGCTGCATATTGGCCATCGCACGCTCATTACCCCCGCAGCCCGCGATGAAATCCGCGACCGCGGCCTCGTTATTGTCCAACGTCACCAGGAGGACGCATGTATCTGGCAAAGGTAACCGGTGCATTAGTTTCAACCACCAAACACGCTTCGCTGAATGGCGCAAAATTGCTGATTGTCGCTCGCCTGGATGAACACTATCACCCCACGGGCACCGCGCAGGTTGCGGTGGACTTTGTCGGCGCAGGTAATGGGGAAACGGTGATCGTGACGACAGGCAGCTCCGCGCGCATGAGCACCAGTAAAGAGCATTCCGTCATTGATGCTGCGGTGGTCGGCATTGTCGACTCGCTCGATCTTAACGGCCAGTAGCGTCCACCTGAGGAAAAACCATGCTTCCTGAACCCAACAGCGATCTGGAATACCGTATTAATGCGGCCATTGCGCGTCAGCTATCGCCGCGTCACCTCTCCCTGAGCCTGACGGACGCCGCGCTGCTGGCGAAGTATGCCATCGATGCCGCAGATGAGGCCAACGTCCCCATCGTTTTCAGCCTGGTGGATGCCTGCGGTCAGCAGCGCTACTTCTTTAGCATGGAACGCGCTGCTCGGCAGTCACCCGC
>NZ_JAQGFU010000141.1:0-11391 GCF_030078455.1 Klebsiella sp. Ech2A
GCAGCTGCGCCTGGTGCGTCAGCAGACGGCGCTTGAGCGGCTGCGCCAGCGGATGCGTCTGGCGCTTGATACGCAGATGAAGCGCGCCGATCAGCGCCAACAGCGCGCCCTGCAGCGCCTGAACGCGCACAATCCGCAGCCGCGTATTCACCGCGGCCAGTCGCGTATCCAGCAGCTGGAGTATCGTCTCGCCGAGAGCATCCGCGCGCGCCTGAGCGAACAGCGCGAGCGTTTCGGCAATACGGTAACCCACCTCGAAGCCGTCAGCCCGCTGGCGACCCTCGCCCGCGGCTATAGCGTCACCTCCGCCAGCGACGGCAGCGTCCTGAAGCAAACGAAGCAGGTGAAGGCGGGCGATCTGCTGACCACCCGCTTAAACGACGGCTGGGTCGAAAGCGAAGTGAAGGCGATCGTGCCGGTCAAAAAAGCCCGCGCGAAAAAGAAATAGCTACGCCTGGTCAGGCAGCGCGAACTCAACGCGCTTCTTCGAAATCAACCCGTGCCCGTGCTGGCAAAAATAGTCGATCGCCCCGCAGGCCTTTAAGACCTCCAGCGGCCGGTGGCAATCGGGACAACGTGCTTCTACGGCAAAGTCTTGTTCACAGCGGCCGCAGTGCGCGCGGCCGCCCTGCAGCTCCAGCGGCGTGTGGCAAAGGGGGCAGGCAAGTTCCATGGTGATTCCTTACGCAGTTTTCGTCTGCCCAGTTTACCACGACCGCCGTTCAGTGCGGGCCGCGCAATTGCTGCTGAAGCTGCAGCAGTAGAGCCACCTCGTCGATGCGCCGCCGGGTCAGCCGCGCGACCTCATCGGGGGCGCGCGCAAACAGGCTGTCCGCGCCGAGAATATGTTCCCCCAGGCAGTGCTCGTAGATCGCACCGGCCCGCCGCCAGCGCTGCACCTGCTCGCCGGCAACGAGCTCAACCACTTCGCTATTCTCACGGCGGTCAAGAACTATCGTCCGCCCGTCGCGCAGCGCTATCCGCATACCCTTCAGCCCTCCCGCAGGACCGGCATACTTGTTGAGCCAGATATTGAGCGGGATCCCGCTCAGCTCCCCCTGCAGATGCGCCTCCCCTTCCGCAGTTTGCGTATCGCCGGGGGCAATCGCCTGGCCCAGACGATCTTTCGCCTGCCGTACCGCAAGGTAAATTCGGTCGTCGCCGCCGCAGGAGCGGATCGTTTCCCGCAGCATCGCCAGCACGTGGGTGCCAATATCCAGGATCACCCCGTCGGGATGGCGCAGCCGGCGCGTATCCGGCCTGCCGGTAGCAAAATTCAGCGCCACCGGGTCGCCCCGCTCGTCAAACCCGCTGGGCTCCTGGAGAAAGCCGTCAATACGCGCAATATCCTGCGGCGAGGAGAGCAGCGGAAGGTCGACCTGCCCCCCGCTCTCCGGCTGCCAGCGGGCATCCAGCTGGCCCAGCGCCAGCTTTAGCGCGCCGTCGCGCGCCATCCAGTGGTCGAGCGCCAGCACCCGGCGGGCGTTTTCCGGCGCGCGCAGCAGCGCGCGTAGATGCGCAATCTGCTGCAGGGTCGCGACGATCGGCTTTTCCACCACAATTCGCGGGCAGGAGGAGGCGAGCGCCGCTTCCAGCACCGGAAGATGCTGCAGTGAGGCGGTGGTAATAAACAGGATGTCCAGCGTCTTTGCCAGCAGCGCGGCCAGCGAGCCGCAGCGGCTAACGCCCTCCGGCATCCGCTGAGGATCGCTATCAAAACCCCAGCACGCCGCCAGCGGTAGCGCCAGGTTTTTCAGCGCCGGCAGCCAGGCCGTCTCCACCACCGCGCCCAGCCCAATAAATCCTGCCTGCATCGTTCCCACTCCCGTTAGCACAAAGTAATCCTCTGAAATAATAAGGGAATTATGGCGGAACGCCGGGTAGATTGCGCGGTGAATGCTGCGCTCTGCGGCAATAAAAAACCCGCCAGCGGCGGGTTTATCTCTTATTTGCTTTTCCTGATGTGCTTAATCAAGCGCTTACGCTTACGCATCTGGTTCGGCGTCAGGGTATTGCGTTTGTTGGCAAACGGGTTCTCGCCCTCTTTGAACTGGATACGGATCGGCGTACCCATAACTTCCAGCGATTTGCGGAAGTAGTTCATCAGATAGCGTTTATAGGAGTCCGGCAGGTCTTTGACCTGGTTGCCGTGGATCACCACGATCGGCGGGTTATAACCACCGGCGTGGGCATATTTCAGCTTCACGCGACGGCCGCGTACCAGCGGCGGCTGATGGTCTTCCGCCGCCATAGTCATAATGCGGGTCAGCATCGCCGTGCTCACGCGACGGGTCGCGCTGTCATAGGCTTCGCGTACCGACTCAAACAGGTTGCCGACGCCGCTGCCGTGCAGGGCAGAGATAAAGTGCACGCGGGCGAAATCGATAAAGCCCAGACGGAAGTCGAGGGTTTCTTTCACCTGCTCTCTGACCTCCTGGCTCAGGCCGTCCCACTTGTTGACGACGATCACCAGCGAGCGGCCGCTGTTGAGGATAAAGCCCAGCAGGGAGAGATCCTGATCGGAAATACCTTCCCGCGCATCGATAACCAGCAGCACCACGTTGGCGTCTTCGATCGCCTGCAGCGTTTTGATAACCGAGAACTTTTCTACAACATCGGTAATTTTGCCGCGCTTACGTACGCCCGCGGTATCAATCAGGACGTATTCGCGCTCATCGCGCTGCATCGGAATATAAATGCTGTCACGGGTAGTGCCCGGCATGTCGTAGACCACGACGCGATCTTCACCGAGAATACGGTTAGTCAGCGTTGACTTACCGACGTTCGGACGACCAACGATGGCCAGCTTAATCGGCAGATCCTGCGGATTAAAGTCATCCTCCGGCTCTTCCGGCAATTCGCCGTTCTGCTCAGCTTCAAACTGCGCCCAGTAGGCGGCGTCTTCATCAACTTCTTCCGACGGGTCGATCTCTTCCGCCCACGGCAGCAGCACGTGCTCCAGCAGGCTGGTCACGCCGCGACCGTGCGAGGCTGCGATCGGGTGGATGTCACCGAGGCCCAGCGTCCAGAAGTCGGCAATGGCCTGGTCGGCATCGATGCCGTCAGTTTTGTTCGCCACCAGGAAGGTTGGCTTCTCACGAGAGCGGAGGTGCTTGGCGATCGCCGTATCCGCAGGCATCAGGCCGGCGCGCGCATCAACCATAAACAGCACCACGTCGGCTTCTTCAATCGCCATCAGCGATTGTTCAGCCATGCGTGTTTCAACGCCATCTTCCGTGCCATCGATACCGCCGGTATCGATACAGATAAATTCACGTCCTTCTACTTCAGCACGACCGTACTTACGGTCACGAGTCAGCCCCGGAAAATCCGCGACCAGCGCATCACGAGTGCGGGTCAGGCGGTTGAAGAGCGTGGATTTTCCAACGTTAGGGCGCCCGACAAGCGCGACCACAGGTATCATGTTAAATGCCTCATACAAATTACTATGCAACGTCGTTTTTCACGACGCTTTTAAAAACAGGAAAACGGCCCCTGTATACCAGGGGCCGTTTTTCAATCCTGACTACCGCGCAACTTAACGCGTAATCGAGTACAGCGTACCGTCCGTTGCCTGGATGAGCAGGCGACCGTCAGCCACGATGGGGTCAGTACGGAAGCCGGAGCTGTCAACCTTCTGCTGAGCCACAAAGTGCCCATCTTCCGGGTTCACCCAGTGCATGTAGCCTTCGCTATCGCCGACGACCAGATTTCCATTATACAACACCGGAGCGGTCAGCAGGCGATGCAGTAAATCGCTTTGCGTCCACAGCGTCACGCCGCCTTCGGTGGTCAACGCCAGCAGGCGATCGTTCTGATCGACCAGGTAGATACGGTTGCCGTCAACGATAAAGTCGTTCACCGAGCCAAGCTCGCGTTTCCACATGATCTGGCCGCTGCGCAGATCCAGCGCGGTCAGGTTGCCGTTGTAAGCGAGCGTATACACCACGCCGTTGACGATAACCGGAGTAGTATCAACGTCGTTCAGGCGATCGATTTCAGTCGGGCCAGTGGCCTGAGAGATGCGCTGCTGCCAGATGATCTGACCCTGCTGCATCAATACCGCGCTAACGCGACCGTTGTCGCCGCCAACGATGGCCGCGCCATAGGCGGTCGCCGGTGCGGATTCACCGCGCAGAGAAAGCGCCGGCATATCCAGGTTGACGGTCCACTTCACCGCGCCGTCGGCTTCGTTCAGCGCCTGCAGCTGGCCGTTGCTGGTGTGAACCAGCACCATGCCGTCGCTGACCACCGGACGAGAAATCGCTTCACCGGCCACGCGGGTCTGCCATGCCACGGTACCATCGCTGGTATTCAGGGCAAACAGCTGCGCTTTTTCACTGCCGATATAGACGTGACCGCCGGAGACGGTGACGCCACCGGAGAGCAGCGCCGGCGTGCGGGAGAACCAGCCGTCTTTCTCGGCCAGGTTCACCGACCACACCTCTTTCCCGTCGTCAGCGCCCAGCGCTTTAACGGTGCCTTTACGGTCGGCCGCGTAGACCACGCCGTCGGCAAAGGCCGGATGGAGGTTAGAGTAAAATTCGCCGATACCATCGCCAACTGAGGTGCTCCAGGACGTGGACGGCGTAAACTGATTTTCCACCGTCGGCAGTGGCGACATTTTCACCACATCTTCTTCGCTGTTAAACAACGAACAACCGCTTAATAAGGTAACGGAAAGCAGCCCTGGCAAAAGTAATTTACGCAATTGCATCGAGTCCCTCTCAGATGGACAAATTATTTATTTTCATACGCATCATTTCGCTGAGCGCCGGTGAAGCATCGCTTTTCACGCCCGCTTCCCACGCCGCGCGAGCGCCCTGCTTGTCGCCTTTATCCAGCAGAATCTCACCGCGAAGATCGGCAACAATCGCGGTCCAGCCTTCGCCTTTGATCCCCTCAAGGGTCTTCAGCGCCGCATCAGGATTTTTCAGCTGCAGCTGCACGCGAGCAAGACGCATGTTGATAACCGACTTCAGATTATCATCCGGGGCGGCGGCTAATCCCTGCTGAAGCTGCTTTTCAGCGCTCTGCAGATCGTTTTTCTCAACAAAGCGCTGCGCCAGCTCCAGGGAGGCAAACGCCCCGTAGGCATTTTTGCTGTCAGCAGCGAACTTCTGCGCCGAACTTAGCGCTTCAGGCTTGTCCGATTTAAGCGCGGAAATGGCATTCTCATAGGCTAAAGAGGAGTCTCTGGCCGTATCCTGCTGATGAGAGCTCCAGTAGCGCCAGCCAACCAGCGCCCCAATCCCTAAAATCACCCCAACGGCCAGCGCTTTGCCATTTTCGGCAAAGAAACGCTTGAGCGCATCGACCTGATCGTTTTCGTTGTTATACGTTTCCACGCAGTCCTTCTCCTGACTAATGATTCCCGGGAGATTAACCCAGAAGTGTGCGCAAATGCGCGGCAACGCTATCCTGCGTTACGGTAGTTTGCTCACCTGAGCGTAAATCCTTCACTACCACGTTTCCGTCAGCAATTTCTGATTCACCCACCACCAGAGCAATGCGAGCGCCCCACTTATCAGCACGGCCGAACTGTTTCTTAAAGTTGCCGCCGCCGTGGTTGGTCATCAGCTTAACGCCGGGCAGCTCATCGCGAACCCGCTCAGCCAGACGCATCGCTGCGGACTGGGTATCGGTTCCGGAGGCTACCAGGTATATATCGACAACAGGATCGGCTTTAAATTCCGGATTAACGGCCTGGACCAGTAAAACAAGACGTTCCAGCCCCATCGCAAAGCCGACTCCCGGCGCTGCGCGCCCGCCCAGCTGCTCGACCAGACCGTCATAGCGGCCGCCTGCGCAGACGGTTCCCTGCGAACCGAGGCTGGTGGTTACCCACTCAAACACGGTGCGGTTATAGTAATCGAGCCCGCGCACCAGGCGCTGGTTAACGGTATAGGCGATGCCCGCGTCGTCCAGCAGCGCGCACAGGCCGGCAAAGTGCTGCCTGGACTCTTCATCCAGGTAGTCGCCCAGCGCCGGCGCATCGTTCAGCAACGCCTGCACTTCCGGATTCTTGGAGTCCAGAACGCGCAGCGGATTGGTGTACATGCGGCGTTTGCAGTCTTCGTCGAGCTTATCTTTAAACTGCTCAAGATAGGCGACCAGCGCATCGCGATAGCTGGCGCGCGCTTCCAGCGAACCGATGGAGTTCAGCTCCAGCGCGACGTGCTCAGAGATACCCAGCTCACGCCACCAGCGGGCGGTGAGCATAATCAGCTCGGCGTCGATATCCGGTCCCTGCAGACCAAAGACTTCAACCCCCATCTGATGGAACTGGCGATAGCGGCCCTTCTGCGGACGCTCATGGCGGAACATCGGACCGACGTACCACAGACGCTGTTCTTGATTGTACAGAAGACCATGCTCGATGCCGGCACGTACGCAGCCCGCAGTCCCTTCCGGACGCAGCGTCAGGCTATCGCCGTTGCGGTCCTCAAAGGTGTACATCTCTTTTTCAACCACGTCGGTCACTTCGCCGATCGCGCGCTTGAATAACGGGGTCTGCTCTACAATCGGCAACCGAATTTCGCTGTAACCGTAGCTGCCGAGCACCTGTTTCAGTGAGCCTTCAATGCGCTGCCAGAGAGCGGTCTCGCCCGGCAGATAATCGTTCATGCCACGGATGGCTTGAATGTTCTTTGCCACGTTTATTCTCTTTATATATATACAAAAATGAACCCCGGCGCGTTGCGCCCGCGGGTCCAATCATACACGGGAAGTCTTACGCTGCCCCGGATTATTTCTCTTCAACCTGCTGGACGTCAATACGGCGCGCTTCATCAAGCATCGAGGCTTTCGCACGGATACGCGCCTCGAGCTGAGCGATCATATCGTCGTTATCCAGCCGGTCTCTACGCACGCCGTCTTCGTACAGGCCGCTCTTCTTATTGCCGCCGGTGACGCCGAGCGTCGAAACCAGCGCTTCGCCTGGGCCATTCACCACGCAGCCGATGATCGAAATATCCATCGGGGTAATGATATCTTCCAGCCGCTGCTCCAGCGCGTTAACGGTCCCGATCACGTCAAACTCCTGACGCGAACAGGTCGGGCAGGCGATGAAGTTGATCCCGCGGGCGCGAATGCGCAGAGACTTCAGGATATCGAACCCAACCTTGATCTCTTCAACCGGATCCGCCGCCAGCGAAACGCGCAGCGTGTCGCCGATCCCTTCGTTAAGCAGCAGGCCGAGGCCGATCGCCGATTTTACCGCGCCGCTACGGGCGCCGCCGGCTTCGGTGATCCCAAGATGCAGAGGCTGATCGATCTGCTTCGCCAGCAGACGATAGGATTCCACCGCGAGGAACACATCCGACGCCTTGACGCTGACCTTGAACTGGTCGAAATTCAGACGATCGAGATGATCGACGTGGCGCATGGCGGATTCCAGCAGCGCCTGCGGCGTCGGCTCGCCGTACTTTTCCTGCAGATCTTTTTCCAGCGACCCGGCGTTAACGCCGATGCGGATAGGAATGTTTTTATCGCGGGCGCAGTCAACAACCGTGCGAATGCGCTCTTCGTTGCCGATATTGCCCGGGTTGATACGCAGACAATCCACCCCGTACTCCGCCACTTTCAGGGCGATACGGTAGTCAAAGTGGATATCGGCGACCAGCGGTACGTTGACCTGCTGTTTGATGAGCCTGAACGCTTCCGCCGCATCCATCGTCGGTACGGAGACGCGGACGATATCCGCGCCAACGCGCTCAAGGGCTTTGATTTGATTTACGGTCGCGGCCACATCGGTGGTGCGCGTATTGGTCATCGACTGGACGGCGATGGGGGCGCCATCGCCAATCGGCACATTCCCAACGTAAATTCGTTTCGATTTTCTACGTTGAATCGGAGCCTGGTTATGCATGAAAAATCTCCCGCGTTACCCGTCTGTTACTGCGCCGGTGATGTTTCGGCATTAAGGGTCAGACGCGCAACCTGGTTAGTTCTGATAAAACGACTCAAATCGACTGGTTTACCCAGATACTGAATCTGTACCGCAGCCGGCGCACCGATTTTCAGCTTATAAGGTGCCTGGCCGCTTAAGTTCAGGTTACCGCCCTTACGTTGCAAACCGCTGAACAGCTTCTTGCCGGTTGCATCGCTCACTTCCAGCCAGCAGTCGGCAGAGAAGTTCAGGACCAGATCCTGAGCCGCAGCGGCTGCGGTCACGTTCGCCTGATCGGTTGGCAGCGGAGAGGCCGGAGCCGCAGCGCCTGCTGCGGTATCGACCTGCGCCTGAGACGGGGCAACGACGGCGTTATTATTCGCCGCGGTCGCAGCCGGAGCCGCCGGGGCAGGAGCCGGCGCGGCTGAGGTATCCACAGGCGCGCTGTTCGCTACGTCCGGCGCCGTGTTATCGGCACCGTTATCTAAGGGAATGCTCTGGCTGCCGCTGTCGCCCGCATTCAGCTCGGCGGTTGACTGGTCGGCCATCGTGGTAATCTCTTCCTGCTGCGCCTTATGGTCTTGCCACCACCAGGCGCCGCTCAGGCCAATCACCACAAACAGCACCAGCCAGGTGAAGCTCATCAGCCAGCCGTCGCGCTTTTTACGGCGTTTGCCCAGAGAGAAGCTCTGCATCGGCGCAACTTTCGCCGCGCGAATAGGCGCCTGTTTTGCCATCATCGGCAGCAGCTCTTCTTCCGGAATATGCACCAGACGCGCATAGGAGCGGATGTAGCCGCGCAGGAAGGTTGAAGCGAGGTCGGCTGGCGCCTTGTCGTCTTCGATATCACGAACCGTGGAAACCTTCAGGCATAAGCGCTCAGCCACCGCTTGCTGGCTGAGTCCGAGTTGTTCGCGGGCATTGCGCAGACGCGTGCCCGTAGTGTTTGCTTCTTGATGATCTTGAGTGGCTTCAGTATTCATTCGACAACTACTGGTACGTGAAATTTAAAGTTCAGCGCCGGTAAACCCCGCGCCGCGAAACATCTGCAAAGCGTCAAACACACAGTATAAGTCCGTATGGCGAACTATCACAGATACTTATCAATATTGAATGCTAAGCGGTTGTTGTGCCGCTACATACTGCCTCAAAGTCGACAAAAACGCACCGTAATTATTGGCCGAATCAGCCTGGTTCGCCTACCGAGGAAACATAATGATGCAGCGCGCGTGAAATATTGCGCGCTGCGCATTTGTCAGATCGCTTTCACGTCAATCGTTTCGCCCTGCATACGCTTGCGCAGCGTACGTTTGGTGCGGTCGATAACGTCACCGGCAAGCTGTCCGCAGGCGGCATCGATATCGTCGCCGCGCGTTTTACGCACGATGGTGGTGAAGCCATAATCCATCAGCACCTTGGAGAAACGATCGATGCGGCTGTTGGAGCTGCGGCCATACGGCGCGCCCGGGAACGGGTTCCATGGGATCAGGTTGATCTTGCACGGCGTATTCTTCAGCAGCTCTGCCAGCTCGTGCGCATGCTCGGTGCCGTCGTTGACGTGATCGAGCATGACGTATTCGATGGTCACCCGGCCCTGGTTGGCGTTGGACTTGGAAATATAGCCGCGCACCGAGTTCAGGAAAGTCTCGATGTTGTACTTTTTGTTGATCGGCACGATCTCATCGCGAATCGTATCGTTCGGCGCATGCAGAGAGATGGCCAGCGCGACGTCGATCATATCGCCGAGCTTGTCCAGCGCCGGGACCACGCCGGAAGTGGAGAGCGTCACGCGACGCTTGGAGAGGCCAAAACCAAAGTCGTCGAGCATGATTTCCATCGCCGGTACGACGTTGGTCAGGTTCAGCAGCGGCTCGCCCATCCCCATCATCACCACGTTGGTGATCGGACGCTGGCCGGTAATTTTTGCCGCGCCGACGATTTTCGCCGCGCGCCAAACCTGGCCGATAATTTCAGAGACCCGCAGGTTGCGGTTAAAGCCCTGCTGCGCCGTTGAACAGAATTTACACTCTAACGCACAGCCAACCTGAGAGGAGACGCACAGCGTCGCGCGATCGTCCTCCGGGATATAGACCGTTTCAACGCGCTGATCGCCGACGGCAATCGCCCATTTGATGGTACCATCGCTGGAGCGCTGCTCTTCGACGACTTCCGGCGCGCGAATTTCCGCGACTTCCTTCAGCTTATTGCGCAGGACCTTGTTGATATCGGTCATATCATCAAAGTCATCGCTGCAGTAGTGATACATCCATTTCATCACCTGATCGGCGCGGAAGGGCTTCTCGCCCATGTTTTTGAAAAACTCGCGCAGCTGCTGACGATTCAGATCCAGCAGGTTAATTTTGGCGTCTTTGTTCGGCACCGTCAGAGCGGCGTTATCAGGCGTGACAATATGTTCAGACATAATCTATTCCGGCCTCGTTGTTACACGTTATGGCCCCAGGTGGGTTGAAAAAAGAAGCGCCCCAATGAACGAGTGCTCGTCCAGGGGCGCTGCATTGTACAAAGTCTGGTGTATCAATACCACGTTTGCACGCGGCAATGATGAAAAAATCTGTTGCTGCGTACTTCACCCTCTATGGCTTTTCGATTGTCGCAAGGCGGCAAGCAAGTAAATCCCCGGGAGCATAGATAGCTATGTGACCGGGGTGAACGCGCGCAGCCAACGCCGCGACGGTCGAAAAGACGACGAGGATTAGCGGGTGCGCGGGCAAACCTCGCCTTCGGCGAAGAAGAACGCGATTTCGCGGGCAGCGGATTCAACGGAGTCGGAACCGTGGGTGCCGTTCTCGGTGAAGCTGTCAGCGTAGTCTGCACGCAGGGTGCCGGCCAGCGCGTTGTCCGGGTTAGTTGCGCCCAGCAGGTCACGGTGACGCTGCACGGCATTTTCGCTTTCCAGAACGGATACCACGATCGGGCCGGAAGTCATGAACTCAACCAGACCATCAAAGAACGGGCGACCTTCGTGCTCGGCGTAGAAACCGCGAGCCTGCTCAACGGTCAGGTGCAGCATTTTGGTGCCAACGATTTTGAACCCTGCAGCTTCGAAGCGAGAAAAGATGCCGCCAATAACGTTTTTTGCCACCGCGTTTGGTTTAATGATGGAAAAAGTACGTTCAATAGCCATGATTACCTCTAATAAAATTTTATGTTGTTGGGCATACGATCGTATGGCCTGGCGCGCATTATAAAGAGCAACTCAGGCGCTGCCTATGGATGAAGGTAACATTTTGTTAAAATAAGACGAGTTTTAGCAACACAAACCGCAGGGCTTTATCTCTCCGACTTATTGCAGAGTGAAGTTCGCCGCCGCAACCTGCCCCGCCTCATCCATCACCACCAGCTGATAGCTATCCAACCGCTCCAGCGTCAGGCTCGCACCGGCCCCCGCCGCGTCCAGCGGCTCGCCGTTGAGGAACCACCAGCGTCGCCCCGATCCGCCGGTGGTCTGCAGCGTCACCACCACCCGCGCCGCGCCGGGT
>NZ_JAQGFU010000142.1:0-11349 GCF_030078455.1 Klebsiella sp. Ech2A
GGCCCCGGATATCTGCATTGGGGCGGGCCCATCGGGGGCGGCGGCGCTGATGGCGGGAGTGCGCGACAGCCGATTTATCGTGGCGATTAATCATGACGCCGACGCGCCGGTGTTCTCCCAGGCAGATGTCGGCATCGTGGATGACTGGCTACCGGTGCTGGAAGCACTGGCAGCCAGCGCGCAGGATTAGTTAAGCTGCTTCGCTAATTTCCAGACGCCGGTGTTGGTGGTCGACAGGGCCGCCACGCCGGCCTTCATCGCATTACGCGCATCTTCTTCGTCGCAGACCAGGCCGCCGGCAATCAGCGGCTGGTGAATCTTCTCCGTCACCCATCCCAGCACTTTTGGCATGCAGCCCGGCAGGATTTCAATACAGTCCGGGTTGGACTGCGCCACCTGCTTGTCGATATTGTGAAAGGAAATAGAGTCGACGATAAACAGGCGATGAATGCAGAAAAATCCCTCCGCCCTGGCCGCTTTGAGCATCGGCGCTTTGGTGCTGATGATGCCGTCCGCTTCGGTCACCAGCTTCAAAAACTGAATCACCACCTCTTTATTCGACGCCCCCTCCAGCAGGTCGACATGAATAAACGCGTACTTACCGGCGTTTTTGATTTTCTTCACGATATTGCTGATGGTGCAGATATTGCCGTACAGCACGGAGATAAACTGGCACTCGGAATCGATGGCTAACTGCAGGCTGGCGTTATCTTTGACGGCCGCGATGACCGGATTTTGTCGTAGCAGGTGTAACAGGGGCATGGTGTGTCCTTCGTATTTTACTCGTTATAATTCAGGCTGCAGATGCGCGGGCGTTCCTGCAGCCTGAATTATAACGAGTCGTTTTATTAGCCAAAACGGAATGTAATACCAAATCCAGAGTCAGGATAGCGCCATTCTTTCAGCGTTGCCTCATCGCATAATAGCCGGCAGGTGCCGCACTCCAGGCATCCCCGGTAGTCGACCTGCACGCCGCCGTCCGCCGTTCGTGAAAAAAGCCCGGCGGGACAGGAGGCAATGAGCCGTTCGACGACTTCCCGGTCGGGCGCAGCCGTCGGGACAATATGCGGGCCGTCGGCGGGGCGCCAGACGTTACGTGCTACAGACATCGAAAGCTCCTGACAAGATCGCCTGCCAGATGACGCAGGCCGGGACGGCGAAGATGACGCCAGACTATCTGACGCAGCGGCGGGACGGGGCCTTCGCCCTGCAGCCAGAGTTCGCGGGAGATATCGTCCATCAGCGCGGGCCAGCGGCGATACCAGCCGGGTCGCTGCAGCAGCGCGGGAACGTGCCGGTAGCGCTGGAGCACCTCCCACAGCAGGCTGCGCTCGATCTCCTGATGGTATGGCGTAAACAGATTTTGCGGCGCGTCGTGCCGGCAGGCGTGGATTAACGTTTGCGCCGCCGCCTGGGCGCCGATTAACGCCATGTCCATTCCGCGCACGGTGAAGCCGGTATTGACGCAGGTGCGCAGCGCGTCGCCGACCAGCAGCCAGCCCTCCCCGGCATACCGCGCCGGCATGCCGTGCAGGCCGCCTTCAGGTACCAGATGCGCGCCGTATTCCAGCGTTTCGCTGCCCTGCAGCAGCGGGCGCAGGGCCGGATGCGATTTGAGCCGATCCAGCAGCCCGGAGGCAGGCGTCGCCCCTTTGCCCAGCGAGGAGAGCGGGCAGACGATACCGAATGAGAGCGTCTCCTGATTGGTATATAGGAACGCGCCGCCGGGTAAATCTCCGCAGACTCCGCCGGTGAATATCATCGCCGCTCCCTCGCTGCCCTCGAGGCGGAAACGATCCTCCAGCGTCTTGCGCTCCATCGCCAGCACCGCTTTGATCCCCAGCGCCATAGAGGTTGGAGAAGGGCGCGGGAGCAGGCCGTGACGCTCCGCCAGCTCGCTGTTGGCCCCTTCCGCCAGCACCACGTAGCGGGCGCGCAGCGTTTCGTTGTCGCAAATGACCCCGCAAACCCGGCCGTTTTCACGATGCAGCGCCGTGACCGTCGCGCCGGTAATGCACTGGACGCCTTCGCCTTCGGCCTGGCTAACCAGCCACGGATCGAAACGAGCGCGCAGTAAACTCCAGGAGTCTCCGCCGGGCTGCAGGCTGGAATAGGTTGTGGCGCCATCGTCGGTCAGCAGAGTCAGGTTTTCCTGGGTGATACGACGCTCAAGCGGGGCGGATTGTTGAAAATGAGGGAGAAGTTCGGCGAGCGCGCGGCAGTACAGGCGCCCGCCGGAAAGATTTTTGCTGCCGGGAAGTTCGCCGCGTTCGAGCAGCAGGACCGAAAGCCCCGCCCGCGCGCAGCGTAGAGCACAGGCGGTGCCGGCTATTCCTGCACCAATGATAATAATATCAAAATCGTCAGCCATGATGTGCCCCAGTGACCCAGAGCGCATAGGCTAACATGACGTTATTTAAGGAATATTGACCATCGACACAAAGGCTTTAATCACTCGCCGCGATAGATGCAGCCCGCCGTGCAGGTCTCTTTAATCATCACCGCGCTCAGCAGCGGCACAACGGGCTTAACCTGTTGCCAAATCCAGCGCGCCAGCACTTCGCTGGTCGGGTTTTCCAGCCCTGGGATATCGTTCAGATAGTAGTGGTCCAGGCGATCGTAGGTCGGCTTAAAGGCGGCCTTAAGCTCGGCAAAATCCATGATCCAACCCGTATGCGGATCGACTTCGCCGGTAATCTCCAGACGCACCATAAAAGAGTGACCGTGCAGGCGACCGCACTTATGACCTTCCGGTACGTGGGGCAGGTGATGGGCGGCTTCGAAGATAAAATCTTTAAACAGGGTGGTGGACATCTTTTACTCTCAATAAGACAAAAAAACCGCCGTAGGGTACCGGAAAGCACATTTTTTAGCATTAACTAAAACGGCCCTGAGCGGGAAATAGCCGTATACGCCGCGCACGGGGCAATAATCTCTTTGTATTTCATGTGGTTATTTAATCGATTTTGTTGTTAATAACTATAGGTAAAACAGGTTAGTCGATTTGGTTATTTGTTATTTCCATCCCTTATTTAATTGTTACTATCTGCACCGTTAACCTTACATTCTCTTCTGTTTTTGCCGCGCTGACAGGGTGCGAATAACAGCTTTGCTTACTGGAACATAACGACGCATGACGACACAGGTCCCACCTTCCAATTTGCTTCCGCTCAACCCGGAGCAAATGGCGCGCCTGCAGGCGGCCACGACAGACTTCACTCCGACCCAGCTTGCCTGGGTTTCCGGCTATTTTTGGGGCGTGCTGAATCAGCATCCCGGCGCGGTAGCTGCCGCTCCGGCCCAGGCTGCGGAAGTTCCGAGCATTACGCTGCTTTCCGCCTCGCAAACCGGCAACGCCCGCCGCGTGGCCGAAGCGCTGCGTGACGACCTTCAGGCAGCGCAGCTGAACGTCAAGCTGGTTAACGCAGGTGACTATAAATTCAAACAAATAGCCTCCGAAAAACTGCTGATCGTCGTGACCTCAACCCAGGGTGAAGGTGAGCCGCCGGAAGAAGCCGTCGCGCTGCATAAATTCCTGCTCTCGAAAAAAGCGCCGAAGCTCGAAGGCACCGCCTTTGCGGTCTTTGGTCTGGGCGATACCTCCTACGAATTCTTCTGCCAGTCGGGTAAAGACTTCGACAGCAGGCTGGCCGAGCTGGGCGGGGAGCGCCTGCTCGATCGCGTTGACTCCGACGTTGAATATCAGGGTGCCGCGGCCGAATGGCGCACCCGCGTGGTCGAGGTACTGAAAGCCCGCGCCCCGGCGGCGACGCCGGCTCAGCTGGCGACAAGCGGTGCGGTCAATGACATTCACACCAGCCCCTATACCAAAGAAGCGCCGCTGACCGCGACGCTTTCGGTAAACCAAAAAATCACCGGCCGTGATTCCGAAAAAGACGTGCGCCACGTTGAAATCGATCTTGGCGACTCCGGCCTGCGCTATCAGCCCGGCGATGCGCTGGGCGTCTGGTATCAGAACGATCCGGCGCTGGTCAACGAGCTGGCCGAACTGCTGTGGCTGAAGGGCGACGAGCCGGTTAGCGTAGACGGTAAGACGCTGCCGCTGGCCGAAGCGCTGACGTGGCACTTTGAGCTGACGGTGAACACCGCCAACATCGTGGAGAACTATGCCACCCTAACGCGCAGCGAAACGCTGCTGCCGCTGGTGGGCGATAAGGCGCAGCTGCAGCACTATGCCGCTACCACGCCGGTCGTCGATATGGTGCGCTTCTCTCCGGCGCAGCTGGATGCCCAGGCGCTGATTGACCTGCTGCGCCCGCTTACGCCGCGCCTGTACTCGATTGCCTCGTCGCAGGCGGAAACGGAAAATGAAGTTCACGTGACCGTTGGCGTGGTGCGCTATGAGATCGAAGGCCGCGCGCGCGCCGGCGGCGCTTCCAGCTTCCTCGCCGATCGCGTGGAAGAAGATGGCGAAGTCCGCGTCTTTATTGAACACAATGACAACTTCCGCCTGCCTGCTAACCCGCAGACGCCGGTGATCATGATCGGCCCGGGTACCGGCATTGCGCCATTCCGCGCATTTATGCAGCAGCGCGCGGCGGAAGGCGCCGAGGGCAAGAACTGGCTGTTCTTCGGCAACCCGCACTTTACGGAAGATTTCCTTTACCAGGTTGAATGGCAAAGCTACGTCAAAGAGGGCGTACTGAGCCGTATCGATCTGGCCTGGTCCCGCGATCAACAACAAAAAGTCTACGTTCAGGACAAGCTGCGCGAGCAGGGGGCCGAACTGTGGCGCTGGATTAATGACGGTGCCCATATTTATGTCTGCGGCGACGCCAATCGCATGGCGAAAGACGTTGAGCGGACGCTGCTGGAAGTGATTGCCGAATTCGGCGCGATGGACGCCGAAGCGGCGGACGAATTTTTAAGTGAGCTGCGCGTTGAGCGCCGTTATCAGCGAGATGTCTACTAATGAGCGAAAAACATCCAGGACCGCTGGTGGTCGAAGGTAAACTGACCGACGCCGAGCGTATGAAGGTAGAGAGCAACTACCTGCGCGGCACCATCGCAGAAGACTTAAACGACCCCCTCACCGGCGGCTTTAGGGGCGATAACTTCCTGCTGATCCGCTTTCACGGCATGTATCAGCAGGATGACCGCGACATCCGCGCCGAACGCGCGGCGCAGAAGCTGGAGCCGCGTCACGCGATGCTGCTCCGCTGCCGCCTGCCGGGTGGGGTGATCACCACTAAACAGTGGCAGGCGATTGATAAGTTTGCCGCCGATAACACCATCTACGGCAGCATTCGTCTGACCAACCGTCAGACCTTCCAGTTCCACGGCATTCTGAAGAAGAACGTCAAGCCGGTGCACCAGATGCTGCACTCGGTGGGGCTGGACGCGCTGGCGACGGCCAACGATATGAACCGTAACGTGCTGTGTACCTCTAACCCGAACGAGTCTCAGCTGCATGCTGAAGCCTACGAGTGGGCGAAAAAGATCTCCGAGCACCTGCTGCCGCGCACCCGCGCCTACGCCGAGATCTGGCTCGATCAGAAGAAGGTTGCCACCACCGACGAAGAGCCGATCCTTGGCCAGACCTATCTGCCGCGTAAGTTCAAAACCACCGTGGTTATCCCGCCGCAGAACGATATCGATCTGCACGCCAACGATATGAACTTCGTGGCGATTGCCGAAAACGGCAAGCTGGTGGGCTTTAACCTGCTGGTGGGCGGTGGCCTGTCCATTGAGCACGGCAACAAGAAAACCTATGCGCGCACCGCCAGCGAATTCGGCTATCTGCCGCTTGAGCACACTCTGGCCGTGGCGGAAGCGGTGGTCACGACCCAGCGCGACTGGGGCAACCGTACCGACCGCAAAAATGCGAAAACGAAATACACCCTGGAACGCGTTGGCGTTGAGACCTTCAAGGCCGAAGTTGAGCGTCGCGCCGGCATTAAGTTTGAGCCGATTCGCCCCTACGAGTTTACCGGCCGCGGCGATCGGATTGGCTGGGTAAAAGGTATCGACAATAACTGGTACCTGACGCTGTTTATTGAAAACGGTCGTATCCTTGATTATCCAGGGCGTCCGCTGAAAACGGGTCTGCTGAAGATTGCTAAGATCCATAAAGGCGAGTTCCGCATCACGGCCAACCAAAACCTGATCGTTGCCGGCGTGCCGGAAGATCAGAAGGCGAAGATCGAGAAGCTGGCGCGCGATCACGGATTGATGAATAGCGTCACCCCGCAGCGTGAAAACTCGATGGCCTGCGTCTCCTTCCCGACCTGTCCGCTGGCGATGGCCGAAGCGGAGCGCTTCCTGCCGTCATTTATTGATAAGGTGGACGGCGTGATGAGCAAGTACGGGGTGGGCGAGGAGCATATCGTCACCCGAGTGACCGGCTGCCCGAACGGCTGCGGCCGCGCCCTGCTGGCGGAGGTTGGCCTGATCGGTAAAGCGCCGGGCCGTTATAACCTGCACCTTGGCGGCAACCGCAGCGGAACGCGTATTCCGCGTATGTATCGCGAAAATATTACTGAGTCGGAAATTCTCGACTCGATTGACGAACTGGTCGGGCGCTGGGCGAAAGAGCGCGAAGCGGGTGAAGGCTTCGGCGACTTTACGGTGCGTGCGGGTATCGTGCGCCCGGTGCTCGATCCAGCCCGTGATTTCTGGGAATAAAGGTCTTTATCCACGCCTGACGATCCCCTCTCCGTTGACGGGAAGGGGATAAGGTGAAGGGAAAATAACGAGGTAACTATGTCCGTACTCGATCTCAACGCGCTAAATGAACTGCCGAAAGTTGAACGCGTACTGCAGCTGGCAGAAACCAACGCGCAGCTGGAGAAGCTTAGCGCCGAAGAACGCGTGGCGTGGGCGCTGGAAAACCTGCCCGGCGACTACGCGCTCTCCTCAAGCTTTGGTATTCAGGCGGCGGTTAGCCTGCATCTGGTTAACCAGATCCGTCCGGATATTCCGGTGATCCTCACCGATACCGGCTACCTGTTCCCGGAAACCTATCAGTTTATCGATGAGCTAACCGACAAGCTGCAGCTGAACCTCAAGGTTTACCGGGCGCAGACCAGCCCGGCCTGGCAGGAAGCCCGCTACGGCAAGCTGTGGGAGCAGGGCGTTGACGGCATTGAGAAATACAATGACATCAACAAGGTTGAGCCGATGAACCGCGCCCTGCAGGAGCTAAATACCCGTACCTGGTTTGCCGGCCTGCGCCGCGAGCAGTCAGGTAGCCGGGCAACGCTGCCGGTGCTGGCGATTCAGCGCGGGGTATTTAAGGTGCTGCCGATTATCGACTGGGATAACCGCACCGTTTACCAGTACCTGCAGAAGCACGGCCTGAAATACCATCCGCTGTGGGATCAGGGCTACCTTTCCGTGGGGGATACCCACACCACCCGCAAATGGGAGCCGGGGATGGCGGAAGAAGAGACGCGCTTCTTCGGCCTGAAGCGCGAGTGCGGGTTGCACGAGGGGTAGGTCTCGATCGCCTTTGTTTTAAAGGCGTTTGCTTTAAACACATTGAGTTTTAAAAAAAGCCCTCGCGCTTCTCGCTGAGGGCTTTTTCGTGCAACCGGCAGCAGCAAAACGCCGGCTAGCCGCGCTTATCGGCCTTCGCCAGCTCTTTTACCAGCGGCAGCATCACCTTGACGACGTCGCGGCTGCGCCGCTCGATGCGGCCGGGGAGCGCCTTGTCGATATGCTGCTGATTATCCAGCTGCACGCTGTGCCAGCTGGAGCCGTCAGGGAAGGCAGGTGATTTTGCCCGCTGCTGGAAACCATCTTTCTTACCGAGCGACCAGTTGGTGGCCTCCACCGACAGCACCGGGATCCCGGCGCTATCAAAAACGCTGGCGTCGTTACAGCAGCCGGTGCCCTGCGGATAGTCGCGGTTCAGCCCCGGGTTGCTGAAGGCGGCAACGCCTTTGCTACGCGCGATGGCCAGCGCCCGGTCGCGGGTGAGCTTGCGAATCGGCGCCGGCGTGCTGCGGCCGCTATTAAAATAGAGCTTGTCGCCGACCACCAGATTATCGAGGTTGATCACCAGCAGGGTGTTTTTCTTCTCCTCGTCGCTCATCCGCTTCAGCAGATTCTGCGCCCCGAGGCGACCCTCCTCTTCACCGCTGGACGCGATAAAGCGAATGCCGTAGTGGGTGGGCACGTTCTTGAGTCGTTCGGCCAGCTCCAGCATCACGCCAAGGCCAAGAGCGTTGTCGTCGATCCCCTGCAGGGTCAGGCCGCCGAGGTTCTTTTCCACGTCGCTATCGCTCATCGGGGCGTAGGTATCGAGGTGCGCCATGATGATGATCTGCTGGCGCGCCTTGCCCTCGTGGGCGGCAATCACCGTGCTGCCGGTGACGTTTTGCCAGTTCTGCCGCTGGTTTTTGGTGGTGTAGATATAGCGGGTATGAAAGTTGCGGATATCGCTCTGGTAGCCCATCTGCGCGAACTGCTGACGCAGGTAGTCCGCCGACAGCATCTCTGCTGGCGAGCCGGTCATTCTTCCGGGGAAAACGGTGGCGATATGGCGAGCCTGCGTATTGGCGGTTTCGCCCATAGCGCTAAAAGCCGGGGCGGAGAAGACAAAACCTGCGCCAAGCGCCAGTGGAAGCAGGCGGCGGCACAACGCGGAAAACATATGAGGGTCCTTACGGGAACATAACAATTTGACCCGCTTAGTATGAAACTGTGACCGAGGTTAAACAATTTCATTTGCTCTTAAATAGCGGAAAAGTCGCATGTTAAGCACTTTTTGATCTTAGCTTTCCCAGGTCGTTATTCCTTTGAGTAACAACTCATTCCATTTCGTAATTTCATTTGCTCTAAGCGGCACCCTATAGTCGCACTATGACTGATTGTAAGTGAGCTGTTGCATCGTGGACTATTTGCCCTTATTTGCCGAATTAAAAGCGCGGCCGGTGCTGGTTATCGGCGGCGGTGAGATTGCCGAGCGCAAGATAATGTTTCTGCGCCGGGCGGGGGCGAAGGTGCAGGTTGTGGCGGCTGCGCTGTCCGATGAGCTTGCTGAACAGGTCGAACGCCAGGAGATCGCGTGGCGCGCGCAGGAGTTTCAGGAACAGCAGATCGACGACGTTTTCCTGGTGATCGCCGCTACCGAAGATGATGCGCTGAACCAGCGGGTTTCTGCCGCGGCAAACGCTCGCTTTCGCCTGGTTAACGTGGTGGATAACCAGCCGCTTTGCTCGGCGGTCTTCCCCTCTATTGTCGATCGCTCCCCGCTGCTGGTGGCGATCTTTTCCGGCGGAACGGCGCCGGTTCTGTCGCGGCTGATCCGCGAAAAAATTGAAGCCCTGCTGCCGGCCAACCTCGGACGCGTTGCCGAAGCTGCGGGTGGCTGGCGGCAGCATATTAAAACCCACCTGACTACCACCGCGGCGCGCCGTCGTTTCTGGGAGCGCGTTTTCAACGGCCGCTTTGCCAGCCTGATGATTGCCGGAAATAAAGCCGCTGCGGATAAGGCGCTGGAAGATGAGCTTCATCAGCCGGAAAAGCGGTCGGGTGAAATCATACTCGTCGGCGCCGGGCCGGGTGATGCCGGACTCCTTACCCTGCGCGGCCTGCAGGCTGTGCAGCGGGCGGACGTGGTGTTTTACGACCATCTGGTGACGCCGGAGATCCGCGAGCTGGTACGCCGCGATGCGGAGATGATCTGCGTCGGTAAACGCGCCAGCGAGCATTCGGTGCCGCAGCACGAAACCAATCGGATGCTGGTCGAGGCGGCGAAAGAGGGCAAAACGGTGGTGCGCCTGAAGGGCGGCGATCCGTTTATTTTTGGCCGCGGCGGCGAGGAGCTGCAGGCGGCAGCGGCGGCGGGGATATCGTTTCAGGTTGTTCCCGGCGTAACCGCAGCGGCGGGGGCGACGGCGTATGCCGGAATTCCGCTGACCCACCGCGATTACGCGCAGAGCGTGACCTTCGTCACCGGCCACTACAAGGCGGACAGCGCGGCGCTCGACTGGGCGCTGCTGGCGCAGAGTCGGCAAACGCTGGCTATCTACATGGGCACGATGAAGGCGGCAGAAATTAGCGCGCAGCTGATCGCGCACGGGCGCGACAGAAACACGCCGGTGGCGGTTATCTCCCGCGGCACGCGCGCCGATCAGCAAACGACGACCGGCACGTTAGAACAACTGGAACACCTGGCGAAAGATGCCCCAATGCCGGCTTTGCTGGTGGTGGGTGAAGTGGTGCAGCTCCATCAGCAGCTCGCCTGGTTTCAACACACAACGAACGCAGAGGGCTTTGACTCTTCTGTGGTCAATCTGGCTTAGGCCCGGTGCAACAGGCCTTATAAGGAACGGTAATGGACCAAAAACGACTCACTCACCTGCGACAACTGGAGGCGGAAAGCATCCATATCATTCGCGAGGTGGCCGCCGAATTTTCAAATCCGGTGATGATGTACTCCATCGGTAAAGATTCCAGCGTGATGCTGCACCTGGCGCGTAAAGCGTTTTATCCGGGAACCCTGCCGTTCCCGCTGCTGCACGTGGATACCGGCTGGAAATTCCGTGAGATGTACGAGTTCCGTGACCGTACCGCGAAGGCCTACGGCTGCGAGCTGCTGGTGCACAAAAACCCGGAAGGGGTGGCGATGGGCATTAACCCGTTTGTCCACGGCAGCGCCAAGCATACCGATATCATGAAGACCGAAGGCCTCAAGCAGGCGCTGAACAAATACGGCTTCGACGCCGCGTTCGGCGGCGCCCGCCGCGATGAAGAGAAGTCTCGCGCCAAAGAGCGTATCTACTCGTTCCGCGACCGTTTCCACCGCTGGGATCCGAAAAACCAGCGCCCGGAGCTGTGGCACAACTACAACGGCCAGATTAACAAAGGCGAAAGCATCCGCGTCTTCCCGCTCTCTAACTGGACCGAGCTGGATATCTGGCAGTACATCTATCTGGAAAATATCGAAATCGTGCCGCTGTACCTGGCGGCAGAGCGCCCGGTTCTCGAGCGTGACGGCATGCTGATGATGATCGATGACGACCGCATCGATCTGCAGCCGGGCGAGGTTATTAAACAGCAGATGGTGCGTTTTCGTACCCTCGGCTGCTGGCCGCTGACCGGCGCGGTGGAGTCCAACGCGCAGACGCTGCCGGAAATTATTGAAGAGATGCTGGTCTCCACGACCAGCGAACGTCAGGGTCGCATGATTGACCGCGATCAGGCAGGCTCGATGGAGCTGAAGAAACGTCAGGGGTATTTCTAAGGAGCCGCCATGAATACGACAATTGCACAACAAATTGCTGATGAAGGCGGCGTTGAAGCCTACCTGCACGCGCAGCAGAACAAAAGCCTGCTGCGTTTCCTGACCTGCGGCAGCGTCGATGACGGCAAAAGCACGCT
>NZ_JAQGFU010000143.1:0-11211 GCF_030078455.1 Klebsiella sp. Ech2A
GCTGGTGGCCTCGGTGCCGCCGGCGATCACCGCCGATACCGGGATGGACGTGCTGTGCCACGCGCTGGAGGCCTACGTCTCGCTCAATGCCAGCGACTTTTCCGACGCGCTGGCGGAAAAAGTGGTGCAGCAGGTGTTTCGCTACCTGCCGACCTGCTGGCGCAGCGGCGATAACCTGCTGGCGCGGGAAAAGATGCATAACGCTTCCTGCATGGCGGGAATGGCCTTCACCAACGCCTCGCTCGGCATCACCCACAGCCTCGCCCACGCGCTTGGCGGCGTCTTCCGCGTCCCGCACGGCCGCGCCAACGCGCTGCTGATGGCGGAAGTCGTGGCGTGGAACGCCGATTATCAGGGACGGTGCGATACCGACGCCGCGCGCAAATACGCTCGCCTGGCTCATCTGCTGGATCTGCCGGCCGCCAACCCCCGCGAGGGCGTTGCCAGCCTGCTGATCGCCATTCAGGCATTAAAAGATGAAATGTCCATGCCGGCCGGCATCCGCGATACCGGCGTCGATGCCGCTGATTTTGACCGGCGGCTGGCGGAAATGGTCGGCCAGGCGCTGCGCGATGGCTGTACCCCAACCAACCCGCGCGTGCCGGATGCTCACGCTTTAACCGAACTCTATCGCCGGGCGTGGACCGGCGGCGCCGTTCAGGGCCACTGATAACAAGAACTGGAGAACCTTACCCATGGCACACTACAGCTTAACGCCGCGCGTCAACGTGCTGGCAAAACGTTTACTCTCACAAAAAAGCACCCTGTGCACCGAACACGCCACGACGCTCAACGCCCTTGATGGCGATATCGCGGGCGTCCCCGCCGCCGTTAAACCGGCGCGCCGCTTCTACGAACTGATGCGCCAGCTGCCGGTGTGCATCAGCGCCGACGAGCTGATCGTCGGCAACCAGACCCGCAAACCGCACGGCGCTATCTTTCACGATGAAAGCGCGGCCCATCGTCCGTCGGCGTTCCAGTTTCTCAATCTGAACGGCGACCTCGACTCACCGGACTATAAGCTGGTCATTGAGAAAGGCGTGCTGGCGATAAAACACCAGCTCGAAGAGAAGACCCGCAGCCTGGGCAGCGCCGTCAGCCGCAGCGGCATGGATGAAGTCAACGGCTGCCGCGCGGCGATTTACGCCTGCGACGGGCTGCTGACCCTGGCACAAAACCTCGCTAACAGCGCGGAGACCCTGGCCGCCGGCGAAAGCAACGCTTATCGCCAGAGCGAGCTGCGCGACAGCGCCGCCATCCTGCACCAGGTTCCGGCCCACCCGGCGCGCAATTTTAAAGAAGCCTGCCAGGCCTTTTATCTGTTCCAGCTCGCGCTGCAGCTCGATAACGGCAGCTATGCGGTGAACCCGGAGGGCGCCGATAAGGCCCTGCTGCCGTGGTACCAGCGCGATATCGACAGCGGCGCCCTGACGCCGCAGCAGGCCTATGAGATCGTCGAATGCCTGTGGTTCAAGCTGGCTGAGCTGAGCGAAGTCCGCGCCGCCTGCGCCATTGACGGCTACCCGATGTTTGACGCCCTGCTGCACGGCGCGAGCCTCGAGAACGCCAATATCAACGCGCTCTCCGCGATGTTCCTCAGCGCCCAGCACAACCTTAGCGCGCTGAATCTGCCGGTGCGCCTGTTCCGCGGCGCGCAGCAGGTCTCCGCCGCCCCGTTCGCCGCCTGCGCCGATACCCCGGTGATGGAAGGCCTTACCCCGCGCATGCAGCGCCTGCGTAACCACTACCTGACCGTGCGCCCGAGCGTCTCCATCTACCGCGCGCTGGCCTTTACCGAAGTGGTCAAAGCCAACCCGGGCATGCCGACCATTCTGCTGCGCGCCAAAGCGTTCCGTCACGCCTGTGAAACCGCGCCGATCCTGATTCAGGATGACGAGCTGATCGTCGGCCATCCGTGCGGCAAGCCGCGCGCGGGCGCCTTCTCGCCGGATATTGCCTGGCGCTGGGTCCGCGACGAGCTCGACACCATGAGCACCCGTCCGCAGGATCCGTTTGAGATCAGCGAAGAAGATAAAAAAACCATCCGCGAGGAGATCGTCCCGTTCTGGGAAGGCCGTTCGCTGGATGAGATTTGCGAGGCGCAGTATCGCGAAGCCGGCGTCTGGGCGTTCAGCGGTGAGACCTTCGTCAGCGACCTCTCCTATCACCAGATCAACGGCGGGGGCGATACCTGCCCGGGCTACGACGTTCTGCTGTTCACCAAAGGGATGAACGGCATTAAGGCCGATGCCCAGGCCCGCCTCGAGCAGCTGAGCATGGAGAACCCGGAAGATATCGACCGCATTTACTACTACAAGGCGGCGATCGAAACCTGCGAGGGTGTCATTAACTACTCCCACCGCATCGCCGCCCACGCCCGGGAGCTGGCGGCCAGGGAGCAGAACGCCCAGCGTCGCGCCGAGCTGCTGACCATCGCCGAGGTTAACCAGAACGTGCCGGCCAACCCGCCGAAAACCCTGCAGGAAGCGCTGCAGAGCATCTGGACCGTGGAGTCGCTGTTCGAAGTCGAAGAGAACCAGACCGGCCTCTCCCTCGGCCGCGTTGACCAGTACTGCAACCCGATGTTTGAGGCCGATATTCGCGAAGGGCGCCTGACCCACGAGTCCGCGCTGGAGATGATGCAGGCCTTTATCATCAAGTGCGCCGAGCTGATGTGGATGTCCAGCGAGCTGGGGGCGAAATACTTCGCCGGCTATCAGCCGTTTATCAACCTGACCGTCGGCGGCCAGAAGCGTTCCGGCGGCGACGCCTGCAACGACTTAACTTACCTGATTATGGACGCCGTGCGCTTTGTGAAGGTTTACCAGCCGTCGCTGGCCTGCCGCATTCACAACCAGTCGCCGCAGAAGTACATGGAAAAAATCGTCGATGTGGTCAAGGCGGGTATGGGCTTCCCGGCCTGCCACTTCGATGACTCCCATATCAAGATGATGCTGCGTAAAGGCTTCGATTTCGAAGACGCCCGCGACTACTGCCTGATGGGCTGCGTCGAGCCGCAGAAATCCGGCCGCATCTACCAGTGGACCTCCACCGGCTACACCCAGTGGCCCATCGCCATCGAGTTCGTGCTGAACCGCGGCCGGATGGTGCTGTTCGATAGCTATCAGGGGCTGGATACCGGCGATCTGCGCGACCTGCACACCTTCGAAGCCTTCGACGCGGCGGTGAAAAAACAGATTGCCCATATCGTGCGCCTGTCGGCAATCGGGACGGTGATCAGCCAGCGCGTGCACCGCGACGTGGCGCCGAAGCCGCTGATGTCGCTGCTGGTGGAAGGCTGCATGGAGAGCGGTAAAGACGTGGCGGCCGGCGGCGCGATGGTCAACCACGGGCCGGGGCTGATCTTCTCGGGCCTGGCGACCTACGTCGACTCCCTCGCCGCGATCCGCAAGCTGGTCTATGAAGATAAAAAATATACCCTCGAGCAGATCCGCGACGCGATGCTGGCGAACTTTGAAGGCTTCGAAGGGCTACGCCGCGACTGCCTGAACGCGCCGAAATACGGCAACGACGACAACTACGTTGACCAGTACGCGCTGGATATTACCGAGTGGACCGAGCGCGAGTGCCGTAAGTACCAGATGCTCTACTCCACCCTCAGCCACGGCACCCTGTCGATCTCCAACAACACGCCGATCGGCGAGCTGACCAACGCCACGCCGAACGGTCGCCTGGCGTGGATGCCGCTCTCGGACGGCATCAGCCCGACGCAGGGCGCCGATAAGCAGGGTCCGACCGCGATAATCAAGTCGGTCAGCAAGATGAACGTGGAGACCATGAACATCGGCATGGTGCACAACTTCAAGTTCCTCAAAGGGTTGCTGGATACCCCTGAAGGACGCCATGGCCTGATCACTCTGCTGCGTACCGCATCGATTCTCGGCAACGGCCAGATGCAGTTCAGCTACGTCGATAACGAAGTGCTGAAAAAAGCCCAGCAGGAGCCGGAAAAATACCGCGACCTGATCGTCCGCGTGGCGGGCTACAGCGCCTACTTCGTCGAGCTGTGCAAAGAGGTGCAGGACGAAATCATCAGCCGTACGGTGATTGAGAAGTTCTAGGCACTATTTGAGAAATATTTGAGCCCTATTTGAGAAATAACAGGAAGTTCTTCACCGAGGGCGGGCCGCAGATAAGGTTGCTGCGGCCTGCCGGAGGGCGAGGAGGAGGCAAGCGTGATCGCAACACAAGAACTAACCGGCCGCATTTTCAATATTCAGAAGTATTCGATCTACGACGGGGACGGTATTCGCACGCTGGTTTTTTTCAAAGGCTGCAATATCCGCTGCCCGTGGTGCGCGAACCCGGAAGGGCTTACCAGCCAGTTTCAGGTGATGTTCTCGCAGGACAAATGCGTTAACTGCGGCGACTGCGTCAGCGTCTGTCCGGCGGGGATCCACTACCGGGCGGAAGAAGACGGTGAAATGAAGCACTTCGTCGACCGCAATAAGGACTGCATCGGCTGCCGTAAATGCGAAGAGATTTGCACCCAGAACGCGCTGGATATTATGGGCAAGGACGTCACCGTCAGCGAGCTGATGGAGATAATCATGCAGGATTACGATTTTTATATCGCCTCCGGCGGTGGCGTGACCATCGGCGGCGGCGAAATGAGCCTGCAGACCGATTTTGCCGTCGCTCTGTTTAGCGAATGCAAAAAGATGATGCTCAATACCGCTGTCGAAACCCAGGGCACCACCCCGCTGGCGAATTATCAGAAGCTTGCGCCGGTCACCGACACCTTCTTATTCGATATTAAGCAGATCGATAGCGCGCACCATAAAGCGCTATTCGGCATTGGCAACGAAGGGATCCGCCGCAATCTGGAGTGGCTGGTGGACTCCGGCGCCAACGTGATTGTCAGGATGCCGCTGGTGCGCGGATATAACGACTCCTGGGAAGCCATTACCGGCGCCATTGATTACGTACAGAAGCTAGCAAAACGCGGAAATATCCGCCGCATCGATATGCTGCCGTACCACCAGCTGGGGCGTAAAAAATATGAACGCCTGGATATGCCGTACCCGATTACTCAGGACCCGTCTTATTCGCCCGAAGAGTTAAACCAGCTGGAAACGTTCTTCGCGCAGTTTGATTTTGATATTCGTTTAGTCCGCCATTAACAGGAGCTGACAATGAAAAGTTTAGGCGTAATTGAAACGCGAGGGCTGGTTGCCGCCGTTCAGGCCGTCGACGCCGCCTGCAAAGCCGCAGGCGTAAGCTGCATCGGCTACCGCAAAATCGGCTCGGGGCTGGTCAGCGTCTGCTTTGAAGGCGAAATCAGCGCTATCCACACCGCGATTGAGCGCGGCGTCGAAGTGGTCGCCGCGGGCCAGGTCGTCGGCTCGCTGGTCATCGCCCGTCCGGAGCGCAGCGTGGTCGATGCGCTGGGTAAATTAAAAGGCCGCCCGTCGCGCCCTGCGGCTAAGGCCGAGGCGCCGGTGGCTAAAGCCGACGCCTCGCTCCCACCACCAGAAAAAGAGCCGGCCGCGCCCTACCCTGCAGAGCCGGCAGCGGGCCAGGCGGAAGACAAAAACGCCGCGCAGAGGAGAGGGAAGAAGGCATGATCGACGCTCTGCTCCATGAAAAAATTGCCGCCCGCCTGTGCCGCGTCGCCCCGGAGATCCCGGTCGGCATCTCTAACCGCCACGTTCATCTGGCGCAGCAGGATGTCGAGGCGCTGTTCGGCAAGGGCTAAGCGCTCACCCCGCTGAAGCCGCTGCGCCAGCCGGGGCAGTTCGCCGCCGAAGAGTGCGTCACCGTGGTCGGGCCGAAGGGCTCGCTGACCCAGGTGCGCGTCCTCGGCCCCACCCGGCCCTGCAGCCAGCTGGAAATTTCCCGCGCCGACTGCTTCACTCTCGGTATCAGGGCGCCGGTGCGCGAGTCCGGCCAGCTGGAGAACGCCGGCAGCGCGCTGCTGATCGGTCCGGCGGGCCACGTTGAGCTTCGTTCCCAGGTGATCTGCGCCTGGCGGCATATTCATATGTCGCCGCAGGACGCCCGCCGGCTGAACGTCAGCAACGGGCAGAAGGTCAGCGTCCGCTGCAGCGGCGAGCGCCGGCTGACGTTTGATGAGGTGGTGGTTCGGGTGCGCGATGATTTTGCGCTTGAGTTCCACATCGATACCGAAGAGGCCAACGCCGCCGGACTGAAAAACGGCGCCCAGGTCGTCATCACCCAGCCCGCTTAACGGAGACCGGCCATGACCGACGAAGAGATCGAACGCCTGGTAACGCGGATTATCCACCGGCTGCAGCCGCCGGTTCTGGTGATGGTCACCGCCGCCGACGGCTACCGGCAGGCGATCCGTCGCCGCCTGTCGGCCTGCGGGCTGCCGCTGCATATCGCGCTGGACGAAGGCATCCCGGACGCTGCATGCTGGCAGGAAATGGGTACAATCGTCCCGCCGTCAGCCTGGCAGGAGGCGCTGCCGGCAATGGCCTGGCGCGCGGCGATCGTGCCGTTTCTCGACTATCCGCTGGCGGCCGATCTGGCGAACGGCAGCCTGCACAGCCCGTTCGCCAGACGCCTGCACGAGGCGCTGCTTAGCGGCCTGCCGGTGCTTGCGCTGCGCTACCGCTGCGATCCCGACAGCGAGCTCAATCAGCTGTACGGCGCGGCGGCCGGCTCGGCCTATGCCGGGCAGATGCGCGCGACGCTGGCCCGCCTGACGGAGTGCGGCGTCACCCTGTGCGATATGAACGAGCTGCTGGAGCGGCTGACGTCGGGCAGCGCAGCGCCGCCGCCGGTAAACGCAACGCGGCGTTATATTACCGTCACGGACGTGGTGAATAATCCAGCGCTAGCCGCCGCGCCCGATGCCGAGCTGACCGATGCCGCCATCGATTTTTTGAAAAACAGAAAAAAAGAATCTTACCTTAATAAATAGATCCGGAGTTTATTATGTCTTCTAAAACAAAATGTTGGCTATGGATGCTGCTGGTTATCCTCTCCGAAACCTCAGCCACTTCGACGCTTAAAATGTTCGGCAGCAGCGAAGGCTCAGCCAAAATGATGCTGCTCGCGCTGCTGATTGTTCTCTACTGCACCTGCTACTACTCGCTCTCCCGCGCGGTGAAAGATATCCCCGTCGGCCTGGCGTATGCCACCTGGTCCGGCACCGGCATCCTCGTCGTTTCCACCCTGGGCATGGCCTTTTACGGCCAGCATCCGGATACCGCGGCTATTATCGGCATGGCGGTTATCGCCAGCGGCATCGTCATCATGAACCTGTTCTCAAAAATGGGCAGCGAGGAGAGCGCCGCCGCGCCCGCCGAGCCGGTTACGCCTCTCGACAAAAAAATCGCCAACTAACTGAAAGGAATAGCATATGTTTAATCTCGGATTTTTATGGCTGGCGCTGTCAATCGGCTCCGAAATCACCGGCACCTCGATGATCAAAAAGACCAACGGCTTTAGCAAACTGGCGCCGTCGGTGCTGGTGGTCTGCGCCTACGGGCTGTGCTATTTCGCCCTCACCCGCGCGATGAGCACCATCCCGGTGGGCGTGGCCTACTCGCTGTGGTGCGGCTTTGGTATCGTCGGCGTCACCATCTGCTCCATGATCCTCTACAAGCAGAAGCCGGATCTGCCGGCCATCTTCGCGATGGTGCTGATTATCTCCGGCGGCATCATCATGAACGTCTTCTCTACGATGTAACGCTCGCGGGGCGCGGGTTTACCCGACGCCCGTTTCGTGGCAGGATAGTCCGATGAACAGAAACGTTGTCGTTACCCGCTCCCTTCGCTGGTGGCTGCCTGCATAAAGGCGGCACGATTCACGTTTCCATTTCAAAGCCGCCGGAAGGCGGCTTTGTCATTTCTCAGCAGCGCCTTTCGGCTTAACCGCATCGTAAGGAGTTTCTGATGAACGCAAACCACACCATTCTCACCGGCGATCGCCCGACCGGCCAGCTGCACCTCGGCCATTACGTGGGGTCGCTGCGCCAGCGCGTGCAGCTGCAGCATGACCACCAGCAGTTTATTCTGGTCGCCGACCTGCAGGGATTAACGGACAACGGCAGCAACCCGCAAAAGATAAGCAGCAATATCTTTGAAGTGATGGCCGACTATCTGGCCGTCGGCATCGATCCGCAGAAAACCACGATTTGCCTGCAGTCGGCCCTCCCGGCGCTGGCGGAGCTGAGCGCCCTGTACATGAATATCGTCACCGTTGCCCGCGTCGAGCGCAATCCCACCGTCAAGCATGAAATTGCGCAGAAAGGCTTCGCCCGCTCGCTGCCGGTGGGGTTTCTGGCCTACCCCATCAGCCAGGCCGCCGATATCACCGCCTTTAAGGCCGGGCTGGTGCCGGTCGGCGACGATCAGCTGCCGATGATCGAACAGACCAACGAAATCGTACATAAGATGAATAGCCTGACGACGGCGCCGGTGCTGCAGCACTGCCGGGCGCTGCTCAGCGAGGTTGGCCGCCTGCCGGGCGTTGACGGCAGCGCAAAAATGTCAAAATCGCTGGGCAATACGCAGACGCTTTCGGCCAGCGAAGAGGAGATCCATCGCGCGGTCAGCGCCATGTATACCGACCCGGGCCACCTGCGCGTTGCTGACCCGGGCCGGGTGGAAGGTAACGTCGTCTTTACCTATCTCGATGCCTTCCACCCCGATAAGCCGCTGGTTGCCGAAATGAAGGCGCACTATCAGCGTGGTGGACTGGGCGACCGGCAGTGTAAAAACGCGCTGGAGGCGTGTTTGCAGACGCTGCTGGCGCCGATCCGCGAGCGCCGGGCGCGGTTTATTGCCGATAAAGGCATGCTGCAGGAACTGCTGCGTCAGGGCAGCGAGCGGGCAAACGACCTCACGCAGCGGACGCTGCATGAGGTGAAACGGGGTCTGGGACTGCCGATCCTGTTCTGAACGAAGAAGCTCCGGGCCTGCGCCATCGCGCGTCGCCGGCAAACGGCCTAGCCGCCGCTGCCGCCTTCATGCATCTTCACGCAGTTGCGTCCGTCGCGCTTGGCGGCATAGAGCGCGCTATCGGCGTCGCGCAGCAGCAGGTTGTAATCAGGGTGGCCGGTATGGATGGCGTAGCCGATGCTGGCGGTAATGGCGATTTCGGTCTCGCCGCCCACGTTGAAGGCGAGCTGGCTGATATTTTTGCGCAGGCGCTCAAGGAGCACGTGGGCCTCGTGGGGACCGGTTTCCACCAGCACCAGCAGAAACTCTTCGCCGCCGTAGCGGAAGATATAGTCGCTGGAGCGGATATTATCGCCGAGCAGATCGGCAACGTGCTTAATCGCCCGGTCGCCCACCTGGTGGCCCCAGCTATCGTTAATCTCTTTAAAATGGTCGATATCGACGATCGCCACCGTCATCGGCCGCTCATACTCGATGGCGAGCGTGACCTCATGCTTGAGGACCACCGGCAGATAGCGACGGTTGAGCAGGCTGGTGAGGGCGTCTTTGCCGTTTTGCATTTGCGTCAGGCTGCTAAAAATCACCCCCAGCTGGCTGCCGATCTGCTGGCAATGAATATGAATCCCCTGCAGCAGGTTTTGCGTCTCTTTATATCCCGTATGGCTATCCGCTGATTTCCAGCCGCTAATCAGGCTATCGACCTCAGAGATTAATCCGCCAATCTCTTCCATCTGCGCGTTCTTATTAAAATAGCGCACGCATTTATGGCGGAACCACAGGCCAAATTCGGATTCAGATAATAACGTGGCGTTAATATCGTTTTTATTTTCGCTAACGATATTAAAAATAACGGTATTTTCCCAGCCGGAGAGCGCGGCCTGCTGTTTACCGTACTCCATCGGTACGTTATCCATCAGGCTGTAGAGGCGATAAGCCTCTTCGTTTTTGGTGGCCCGATAGTGCGACAGGGTGTAGGCATGGCACATCATCTCGATCGCCATATTAAACGCCATAATCGCATAGTAGATCGCGGCCACGCCGGTTTGGCGGTCTATCGCGCTGTCGCGAATATATTCGATAACCCCGGCCTTGAGCTGCCTGGCGCCGCGCAGCACGGCCTCGGCAGGAATGCCGATCCGCGAGTGAATGCTGCCAATATGGTATTGCCGTTCCGCCAGCGCCTGCAGGCCGTCCTTCTCACAGGTCAAAATGTCTTTGACCCAGCCGGCCAGCGAGCGGCTCAGACGTTCCTGAACCAGATCATAGGTAAGGTGCCTGGCAATATCCGGGTCCTGAAAAATAAAGTCATAAAAGCGGGCCGCCAGCGCTTCAGCCTGCTCGGCGGCAATATTATTAAGAACCGCCTTCACTTCCGGCGTCAGGCCATCGTGCAGCGGAAGCCATTCCTTAAAAATAACCGCGATATATTTTTTGCTTTCATCTTTCATTGAATAAAGCACTCGCTGACGTTTGTCTCTTTTCAGGGCCGCAGATCATACAACAGTTAGCTATGACCAACCAGATTGAAAATACAGCAACCGCCGTTTACGCCAGGCTGCCGGCGGGCGGTTGGCGACGCGGCGTCAATACCCCACACTTATCGTATGGACATACTCAATACAAGTGCTAGTATCCCATAGACAGTAGCTATATTTATGCGTGTTTCATTTAAGGCCAGGATTGCTGATGATGACCACATTCGTAGCACATCTTTCTCACCGGTTTTCCGCGCAGCTGGATCCGCGCGCCGGTCGGCCTTGCCCCTCCACTCCCCTGTCTTTCAAAGAGAGAATACTCCGTATGTTGGAGGACAGAAACGCGCATCACTCAGCAATATGGAACAGAGCGAGTAGCGTATGGACAAAATCAAACAGCACTGGGCCTGGTGCCTTGTCGGCCTGCTGGCGGTCATCGCCGCCCTGATAGTATGGGCGCTGCGTCCACCGGGACTTCCGCAGGGTTTTGCCGGCAGCAACGGCAGGATCGAAGCCACCGAGGTGGATATCGCCAGCAAAACCGCCGGACGCATCGCCGCGATTCTGGTCAAAGAGGGGCAGTTCGTTCGCAAGGGCGAGGTGCTGGCGCGGATGGATATTCGGGTGCTTAACGAACAGCGCCTCGAGGCCGCCGCCCAGATCAAAGAGGCTGAAAGCGCGGTCGCCGCCGCGAAAGCGCTGCTGGATCAGCGGCAAAGCGAAATGCGCGCCACCGAGGCGGTGGTCAAACAGCGGCAGGCGGAGCTCAACTCCACCGCCAAACGGCACGTGCGCTCCAGCGCGCTGTCGCAGCGCGGCGCGGTTTCGGCCCAGCAGCCCG
>NZ_JAQGFU010000144.1:0-11206 GCF_030078455.1 Klebsiella sp. Ech2A
ACGGCGGGAATGGCCCTGGCATTTTATAAAACCGCGAGGCCGGAAAATAAGCAGAAATTAAAAATCACCCTTATTCCGCTGATCGTCACCTCGTTTCTGGTCGGTATCACTGAGCCCTTTGAGTTCCTGTTTATCTTTACCGCACCGCTGCTCTGGCTGGTCTATTCGCTGCTGGATGGCTTTTTCCAGATGCTGGCCTGGCTCCTTAACGTCCGGGTCTGTGCAACGAACGGCATTATCGATTTCATCGTTTATAACATCCCGGCAGGCGCGCGCCTGACGCGCTGGCCCATCTTTGTGGTTCTCGGCCTGATGGAAACCGCGACGATGTACTTTGTCGGTAAATTCCTGATTACCCGCCTTCGGCTAAATACGCCGGGCCGGGAGCAGGGTGAACCCGGCGCTGAAAAAAAGGCGAGCGCCGGTCCGGCGGGTCAGGCAGCGGGTGAACAGGTGGTCCTCGGGCTTGGCGGCAAAGGGAACGTCTGCTCTGTCGATAACTGCTTTACGCGACTGCGGGTTGACGTGCGGGATCCCGCTTTGATTCAGGAAAGCCTTCTGAAGAGCAGCGGCGGCGCCAGCGTCATTATCAACGGTCATCACGTTCAGGTTATCTACGGCGTTGGAGTGAATAAAGTTCGCAGTGCCGTAAATAGCTATTTAGATATTCATGAATAAAGAGGTGGAAAATGAAAGATAAATTTGTTGTCACTATTGCCGGCGGTGGCAGTACCTATACTCCGGGGATTGTTATGATGCTGCTGGAAAATATGGACCGCTTCCCCCTGAGCGAGATCCGGCTGTATGACAATAACCCCGATCGTCAGCGCGTTATCGGTGAAGCCTGTACCATTCTGGTGGCGGAGCGCTATCCGCAGGTTGCGTTCAGCTTTACAACCGATCCGCAGGAGGCGTTCACCGGCGTCGATTTCGTGATGGCCCATATTCGCGTTGGCCTGTATGAGATGCGGGAAAAGGACGAAAAAATCCCGCTTAAGTACGGCGTTATCGGCCAGGAAACCTGCGGGCCGGGGGGCATTGCCTACGGTATGCGCTCCATCGCCGGCGTGCTTGAGCTGGTGGATTATATGGAGGCCTACTCGCCGGGGGCGTGGATGCTTAACTATTCCAACCCGGCGGCTATCGTTGCCGAGGCGACCCGTCGGTTACGCCCCGCGGCGAGAATTATCAATATTTGCGACATGCCGGTCGCCATTGAAGGATTGTTTGCCGACATTCTCGGGCTCTCGTCGCGTAAGGAGCTGAACGTCAGGTATTTTGGCCTCAATCATTTCGGCTGGTGGACCAGTATTACGGATAAAGCCGGCAATGATTTAATGCCCGCCCTGAAGCACCACGTTGCCGAGATGGGTTACTGCAGCCCGAAAGAGGATTTTCAGCATAAAGCGCCGAGCTGGATTGAGACCTTCAAAAAGGTGAAAGACGTCTTCGCCCTCGACCCCGATACGCTGCCGAATACCTATCTGAAATACTACTTCTATGCCGATTACGAGGTTGCCCACTCCGACCCTGATTTTACCCGCGCCAATGAGGTCATGGCGGGAAGAGAGAAGGAGGTGTTCGATATGGCCAGAGAGATAGTCGTGCGGCAGAGCGCCAGCGAGGCCCATTTCCACGCCGGGGCGCACGCGACCTTCATCGTCGACCTCGCCTGCGCCATCGCGTTTAATACCCAGGAGCGGATGCTGCTGATCGTGGAAAATAACGGCGCTATCGCTAATTTTGATGATACGGCGATGGTTGAGGTCCCTTGCCTGGTGGGAATTAACGGTCCGGAGCCGCTGGCGATGGGGAAAATTCCGCTTTTCCAGAAGGGGATGATGGAGCAGCAGGTGGCGGTGGAGAAGCTGGTTGTTGATGCCTGGGTTGAGGGCAGCTATCAGAAGCTCTGGCAGGCCATCACCTTGTCTAAGACGGTGCCGAGCGCCTCGGTGGCTAAAGCGATTCTCGATGACTTAATTGCTGCTAATCGCAGCTACTGGCCGGCGCTGAAGTAAACCTCTGCCGTCCGTCGCTATGCCCGATGACCCCTGTCGGGCATAGACGGGAGCAGGGCGCCAAACGTTGTGCGCCTTGCTCATCCGGGGCGCCGCGTTGGCGCGCCCGTCGGATTACCTGAACGGAGAGCTCAGGGGCACTTCTGCATCAGGCTGGTGAGTAATCCGGTTGCGCAGATCGCGGCGGATCATCTCAATCGCCCAGAACCAAAATATATGTCCGACCAGTTCAGAGATATATTCCCCGGCGGGTATATTGAGCAAGGATGGCGTCAGGCCCAGCAGCGGGAATGAAATCCAGTGAACGGCAATAGTGGCGATAATCCCTGCCCATGCCCCCTGCCATAATTTGACTTTAGGAAATACCTCAGCGACCACGCAATACCCAATGGCGAACACCAGAGAGAAAATAATATGCGTTACCATCACCGGATTAATAATGTGTTCTGAAAAGGTGTAGACCGTCTGGGTCGGATCGATGCCAAGGTAATCACGTAAGAAAATATACGGCGGGTTAAACTCATCCCGGCCGCCGGAAAATGTTCTCGGCGGTAAAGGAACCTCGGCTCCCCATTTGACAAACGCCGACATCACCCCGGCAATAATACCCACGAATAGCGCCACGCCATAACGGCGCCTGCCGGGCTCTGTTTGCACAAAAAAATCCTTAACTGCCATTTCTACCACCCTGTAATTACATAAGTTTACGTTCACTCATACTCATAAATAAGTAGTTTTGATTCTTTGATCTCGATCACACTAAGTCCATAGAGTTGAACTTGTACTCTTTATGAAATAAGAGTAAGGAAACACCATTATTGGTCGTTGACAAACCCGAGGGAGGGGCAGTCATAAACGTTTTCATCGCTATCACTCTCCTTCAGGAGCGTGCCCGTCATGCCCGGTCTCGGCGTCTGACCGGAGCTATTTTCAAGCGCGTAAATCGCTATGTGGCTGCAGGTTAATAAATTTAACCGGCTTCCCCGGTACCGTCTTAAATAGTGTCCCGGGGCCGAGTTTTTTTATTTCAATAGCCGTGGAGCATCGTCGCCCGCCTATTTTTATCGCCGCTTAATCGCAAAACAGGTTGCCGAAGCGTAATGGCAATAATGTTCCGTTCCGGTTTAGCGTAATTTATATACCCCCGCCTGCCACGGACTTAACGCAATCGCGGTACTCTCTTTTGCCGTATCGCTTTGCTGATTGGTCTCTATCACCACCTGTTCAATAGCGTCATTATCCGGCAGAGCATAGCGAACCGGCTGTTCTTTAAAGTTCACCACCACCAGATAGCGTTCGTTATCAAGGGTTCGGGTATAGGCGTAAACGCTATTATCCTGCGGGTTGAGATCCTGATAGGCGCCGTAAACCAGCGCCGGGAGCTCATGACGCAGGTGAATCATCTGTTTGTAGTAGTTGAGCACTGATTTATTCTCAGTTAACTCACGCGCCGCGTTGATTTGCACATAGTTCGGGTTGACGTGAAACCAGGGCTTACCGGACGTAAACCCGGCATTTTGGCTGTTATCCCACTGGAAAGGCGTTCTGCTGTTATCCCGGCTGGTCAGGCGCACGTTGTTGAGAAACTCCGCTGCCGTGACTTTTCCGCTTTCGACATAGTCATGCCAGAAGCCTTTCACTTCGATGTCGTCAAATTCGCTTAGCTTTTTAAACGGGTAGTTGGTCATTCCCAGCTCAGAGCCCTGATAAATAAACGGCGTTGCCCGCTGGGTCAGAGTGACTGTTGCCAGCGCTTTAGCGGAGGCCTCCCGCCACTGCGGCGTATCATCGCCAAAATGCGACACCGCGCGAGGATTGTCATGGTTATCAAGGAAGAACGTGTTCCAGCCATACTCCCCGACGGTGGTATCCATTTTACCGACGATCTGACGGAACTGGGAGAGCGTCCAGGGTCTGTGGCGCCAGCGCTCGTTGCTGTCGCGGTCAAGACGGATTAGGTCAAACATAAAGGCCATATTCAGCTCATGACGACGGCGGTCAAAGAACTGCGACGAGCGATCCAGCGGTACGCCAAAGATTTCACCGGCGGTGGCAACATCATAGTGGGACAGCACCTCCCGGTTCATTTCCTGGATATATCGATGAATGTTGGGGCCCATGGTGTATTGCTGGGCAAAGTTTTTCTGCTGCTCGGGAGTGAGGTCGGGGAATCCCGGGATTTTGGAGTATGTCGCCACGGTATCAAAGCGCATCCCTGAAACGCCTTTATCCAGCCAGAAGCGGAGCATCGCGTAGAGATCTTCGCGTACCTTTGGATTATCCCAGTTCAGGTCGGGCTGCTGCCTGGCGAAATAGTGCAAATAGTATTGTCCTGACTTCGCGTCTTTTTGCCATGCTGAACCGCCAAAAAATGACGGATAGTTGTTCGGCGGCTGATTATCCTTTCCGTCACGCCAGAAATAGTAGTCGCGGTAAGGATTGTTTTTACCGCTTTTACTTTGAATAAACCACGGATGGCGATCGCTGGTATGATTGATGACGACATCGATCATTAAGCGCATATTGCGCTTTTTCATTTCGGCGATCAGCGTATCGAAGTCCGCCATGGTACCGTACTCTTTCATTATTTGCTGGTAATTGCTGATGTCGTAACCGTTATCGGTATTCGGTGAGTCGTAGTGGGGGTTTATCCAGATTGCGTCGATACCGAGAGATTTGAGATAGTCCAGCTTTTCGATAATACCTCGAATATCGCCGATACCATCGCCGTTGGTATCCTTAAAAGAACGCGGATACACCTGATAAAAAACCGCCTCTTTCCACCACGCCGGGAAAGTATTTTCCTTATGAACATCGATATCCTCGGCGAAGGAGGGGGTGGCGCTGAGGCTCGGACAAGCCCAGGTCATCATCAGTGATGATAGGGCCACCGCCGCCGCCGTACGGCGCTTAATAAAAGACATACTGTTTTCCTTATAAGTGAGTTGTGAGTGCTTAAATTTTTAATCGTTAAATAAAGGTGTAAATCATCAGCAGCCAAAGCATGGCGCCAACGATAGTGATAAATTTCAGCAGCAGGTTATTGCCCGGGAAGGTATATACCGGTGGCAGCGACCCGTCTATTTTATTTTTTTCCAGCTTTCCATTGTGTTACCTTAATTAAAGCGACGACCACAAGAGACAGCATCGCCAGCGATAAGGTGCTCACGCCAGGCGTCCTGTCGAAACCAATACCGGTATCCTGTATTGAAGGCCGTTTGGAGGATCGGCAGAGCGGGCACGATCATATCCGTTGCCAGCGCCGATACCGATGCGGCAAGAATAAGATACAGATACATCCTGAGCATAATAAACTCTTCCTTAAGTTAGCGGGTTAAATTATCAGGGGTTGTTATTTAAGTTCTGCTGGCTTTTTTCTCGACGGAACAGATGCCAATCCCTGTCATGATTAACAGGGCGCTCGCCAGGTGATATACGTGCGGTGGAGTATGTAAAAACAGGATGCTTAATATCCCGCCGGAAAGAGGAATAATATGCGTGTAAATTTCACCGCGGGTGGCACCAATGGCGGCGATGCCTTTATTCCAGAATAAATAGGCGAGCCACGAGGGGAAAATAACCAGGTACGCCAGGCCGCTGAGGAAAAATGCGTCATGGTAGGCGGCGAAGGAGAGGGCCGGCTGGCGCGCGAACCACAATATTATCACCGGGAGCAGCAGAAGGGCGCCTACGAGCGAGCTGACGGCGACGAAAGCGTTCGCCGGAATGCGGCGGTCCTTATTGCGCAGCAGGGAGCAGTACAGCGCCCAGCTCAGCGCCGATCCCATCGCCCAGAGATCGCCCGACTGGAAACTCCTCAGCCCCTCAGGATGCAGCAGGTTGCCCTGCAGAAGGAGGATCAGCACGCCCGCCGTACTGAAGATAACGCCCAGCCAGTTACGCCGCGAAACCCGGTCGTGGAAAATAAGACGATTAATAATCAGGACCATGCAGGGGGTCGCGGACATGTAGATCGCCGCATTCAGCGCAGAGGTCGTCTGCAGGCCTATATAGAGCGTGAGGGGGAAACTTACCTGCCCGCAGAGGGTTAAGATCAGCAGAGTGGAGGCATTTTCACGCAGCAGCACGCGGCTCTCGCTGATTTGCCGATGATAGAGCACCACCAGCAGCAGCGCCGTCAGCGCCCATCTTGCTTCGGTCATGAGGATCGGATCTGCACCCTGCACAAGAATATGTCCTACGACATAATTCCCCCCCCAGAACAGGGCCGCCAGCGTGAGTAACAGATAAGGCATGCTGAATCCTTGCATCGCTTAAAACTGTACTAAATGGTAACGTTAAAATTTTAATAACATCAACTTTATTTTAAATTAAAATAAAGTTTTTAATATAATTCAATATTATCATGTGGTTAGTTATTTATTGCTGGCGTGCTAAAAATCTTATTGCGGCGTGTATGGCTGTACTATAACGTATATATACCATGCATTTTACAGGGATAAATTAATGCGTACCACTGAGAATGATTTCACCGGTAACGAGCGACATGGCTCTGTGTCGATGCCTTCTCTGGATGAAACGATCGACCAGCTCATCCACAGCAATGCACTTTCGCTGAAGCTGACGGCCAATCCGCTGCTCGCAGACAGGGTCTGGCATCTTACGGAGAACACCTGCGTCAGGGCTTTTTCCGCAGGCGACCCCGTGGCACGAAAGTGCGCCCACGCTGCGCTGTTCAAGCTTTATCAGGCCTGGCTGGCTGAGCCGCTATCCGCGCCGGCGCAGAACCAGTTCCACCCTTTGCTCTCTGCGGTAAGAAGCTATATCGAGTCAGAGTGGCTGCGGGCGGAAAACAAACGTTTTATTGCGCATAAGCCGGTACTGAACGCCGGGAATATCGTCGAAGAGCTGAGGGATTTATGTCAGAGGCACCCGGCCTCGCACCATCCGCTTTTCGACTTTCTCTCCGCTTGCGCTTCAGAAGCGCAAATAGATTATTTTTTCAAAAGCGATAGCGCGCTGAATCTGCTGTTTTTCGATCTGGTGGCGATGGGGCTGGTGGGATCTGTACCGGAAACCCGCGCGGAGATTGCGCAAAACCTTTGGGATGAGATAGGCCAGGGAAGCAATGAGATCACCCACGTTAATCTGTATAAGGATCTGCTGAAACGCCGGGATATTGCCTTACCCGATAACCATTTCGCTCATCTGTATGACTGGCAGGGGCTGGCCGGATATAACGCTTTCATGCTCGGCGGCGTCAACCGGCAGCATTACTATAAATCCCTTGGCGTGATGGCGATGACGGAGCTGCTGGATCCGCCTCAGTATCAGAAGCTCGTTGCAGGGTGCCGCCGCATTGGCCTGACGGCGCGCGACGTGCATTACTATTCGGAACACATCACGGTGGATATCGGCCATGCCGACGGATGGCTGAATAACGTTATTGTCCCCATCGGCAAAAAATATCCGGCGGCGCTGGAGGAGGTCTACGCCGGCGCGGCGCTTCGTCTGCAGACGTGCTGCGATTACTACGATCGCCTGCTCGAGTCCCTGCAGGCGCTGGATGCCCCCGGCGCTGCGTGATGATCAGAGCGTTCCGCCTTCGGAGTAAATAAGCGCTTTCGCCGCGCTCCAGGCCGTCATGCCCGGGGGGATCTCCCGACACTCTGACGACTCCGCCTGCTGGGCGGCGATTGCGCCGTCGATAAGCATGACCATCATCATTGCCACCCGCTCCGCCGGCTCCGGTTTTAAGACTAGCCGCAAAATATCACGAAAAAACTGATAGAGGCGTGATTTAAACAGCGAGCATTTCTCGCGGATTGCCGGGGATGAAGTGCCATATTCGAACAGCGCGCGGGTAAACATGCAGCCGTGGAAATCCTCGCAGGTGAACCAGTTGTTATAGTACTCAAAAACGGCAAACAGCTTCTCTCGCGGGGAGGTTTTATCCGCAGTAATGCTCTGAAGAGCCTGCATAAACTCGTGCTCTTTCAGCTGTAAAATGGCCAGGATGAGCGCTTCTTTATCCGGATAGTAGCGATAGAACGTCATTTTGGAGATACCGGCGTTCTCCGAAATACGATCGATGCTCGGCGACTGATATCCCTCCCTGTTAAACAAAGAGGTGGACTGGCGGATAATTTCCGCCTGTTTTGGCTTCATGCTGGTTCCTGTCGGGCTCTTTAACGTCATCTTTGTTCTCTTCTCCCGCAGCACTCACCCTGCGTTTCTTTTCGCCGGTTGCGCAAAATGATTGAGGGCGTCAAGAAGCTCGGCCAGCTCGGCTTCCGACAGCCGGCAGGCGGATTCTATGCCCTCGCTGATGCACCACAGTTTGTCCTGCAGGTCGTTCCCTTCATCGGTCAGGGTGATGAGCACGCGCCTTTCATCCGCGCTGTCGCGGGTGCGGCAGATGCGACCTGCGCGCTCAAGACGTTTCAATACCGGCGTAATGGTTCCGGTATCCATGCCGAGACTGTTGCCAATGTCACCCACCGTACGGGGCGTCATGCGAAAAAGTTCAAGCATGACCAAATACTGTGGGAAGGTAAGCCCCAGCGGATCGAGGAAAGGCTTATGCAGCCGGTTCATGCGGCTGGCCGCGCCGTAAAGCGCGAATGAAAGCTGGGTGCCGGTTTCCCGTCGCGTCTGTGTTTTCATAGGCGAGAAAGTTACCTTGCTGTTGATTATCTTGTGCAACAGATAAAATTTTAAGGGAATTTATCAGAGAGATAAAGAACCGCGTCGGGGTATTTTTTGCGCCGTGTGGCGCAGGACCTTCACCCCGGCCGTCCGGCGGGAGGCGCATCGGCTGCCGCTTGCCCGGCGCGCAGGGCTTATTCTTCTCTTTCGCCGGACGCATAAAGAGGCAACGAATCACCTAAAACCGGTGGTGGCCGAATCAAACTCGGCGTCATCAGCCAGCACGCACAGCGGTCCCAGCAGGGAAAACAGGCGCTGAATATCGTCATTGGCGGCGGTCAATATAACGGCGGATTTGTTGATTTCATCGGTAAAGGCCAGCATTAATCTGACGCAATCCTCGTGGCGAAACAGCCGGCGCAGGGTCTGAGAGCGGATGGCCGGGACAAGAGAAATCAGCGTCTGCGAGCCGCGCAGCTGCAGATGTTTTGCGAGCTCGTACAGGGCTTCGGGGCCAGCGTTGATAATAACGACATCCGCCTCATCAATCACCGACCCGGGACTATCGAGCGTCCAGCAGGGAAACTCCCCGGCGAGCATCTGGGCAATCCTGCTTTTACCCGGATAGAGGAACACTTGAGCATCGGGCCGCGCCCGGAAAAATCCTCTCACCAGTTGTTCCGTCAATGCATCGACGCCCACAATTCCGATCCTTTTCATCCGTTCCCCCGGCTAATGCTGCGATCTGGCGCAGTGCCCGCGCTCAAGGGCTGCCAGATATGTGGTAGCGTGCGTACTCGGGCCAGTCCGTTTTATCCCGAGGTGTGGAAGCGCCGCCCTCGCGGTCCGGCCGCTGCTTGCCGCGGGGGCAAAGAGGCGAAGGGAGCCCGTTAATTTTACCGGAGCGGGATTGCGCTGTGACCACATTACCAAATGGTCACTCATTGTCAATCAGGACGCATTACGCTAAGCTGAAAAAATGAATAAACATACAGATGTACATCCCCCACGGGGACCCTCGGACCACGGCGTCCGCGACCGGGTCGTGGAAGCCGCCACGGAACATTTCGGGCATTTTGGCTATGAGAAAACCACGGTCTCCGACCTGGCTAAAGCCATAGGCTTCTCAAAAGCTTATATCTATAAATTCTTCGATTCGAAGCAGGCAATCGGCGAGGTTATCTGCGCCAACCGGCTGGCAATGATTATGGCGATTGTTGATGCAGCGATCGCTGACGCGCCGACGGCTTCCGAAAAGCTGAGGCGCTTATTCCGATCGCTCACCGAGGCCGGGAGCGATCTCTTTTTTCACGATCGCAAGCTTTACGACATTGCGGCGGTGGCCGCGCGTGACAGGTGGCCTTCGGCGGAAAAGCATGAACAACGCCTGCAGCAGCTGATTGAGAAAATCCTGCTGGAAGGGCGACAGAGCGGGGAGTTTGAGCGCAAAACGCCGCTGGACGAGACGACACACGCGATCTATCTGGTTATGCGGCCCTATATCAGTCCGGTTGAGCTGCAATACAATCTGGATACCGCATCGTCAGCCGCTGCGCTGCTCTCGTCACTGATATTAAGAAGTCTGTCACCCTGATTTGTGACTATTGACAAATTTGGTCACTGGTTTGAGAATGCGGCTACCGTCCTGTTAAATCGATAAGGGTACCCATGCTCAGGCTCAAACCTGCCACCTTTGCTGTTTGCCTGTTGCCGTTTGCCCTTGTGGCCTGCGGCGACGCCTCTACTACCGACGATCCACGTACTCAGCCTCCTCTGGTCAGGTCTGCGACCGTAATGAGTGCTATGGATGCCTCCCGCGCGTTTACCGGCGTTGTTGTCGCCCGGGTGCAAAGCGATCTCGGTTTCAGAGTGCAGGGCAAAATCCTTGAACGCCTGGTCGATACCGGCCAGACCGTCAGGCGCGGCCAGCCGTTAATGCGCCTGGATCCCGTTGACCTGAGCCTGCAGGCGCAGGCTCAGCAGCAGGCCGTCGCGGCTGCCCGGGCCCGCGCAAAACAAGCCACAGCGGATGAGGCGCGCTACCGCGGTCTGGTCGCCACTGGCGCCGTTTCTGCATCGGCCTACGACCAGATAAAGGCAGCCGCCGATACGGCCAAAGCTGAGCTCAGCGCGGCGCAGGCGCAGGCGAACGTGGCGCAAAACGCGACAGGCTACGCCGTGCTGCTGGCCGACGCCGACGGCGTGGTCATGGATACGCTGGCGGAGCCCGGCCAGGTGGTCAGCGCCGGTCAGGCGGTGGTTCGCCTGGCCAGAGCAGGCCAGCGCGAGGCCATCGTGCAGCTGCCAGAGACGCTACGCCCGCCCGTCGGAAGCGCGGCCATGGCAACGCTGTACGGCACGGACAAACAGCCGGTTCCGGCAAAGCTGCGCCTCCTTTCCGATGCCGCGGACTCCGTCACGCGTACCTTCGAGGCGAGATACGTGCTTGAAGGGGCGCTGGCGAGCGCGCCGCTGGGATCTACCGTGACGCTGCATATTGCCGACGATAAAGTCCCGGGCCAGGTGATGCAGGTGCCGCTCGCTGCCATCTACGATCCGGGCCAAGGGCCGGGGGTCTG
>NZ_JAQGFU010000145.1:0-11099 GCF_030078455.1 Klebsiella sp. Ech2A
CCGGCTGGCGGTCGTCGGCGGCGGCTGGATTGGCCTCGAGATTGCCGCCTCGGCGCGCAAAAGCGGCGTCGAGGTCACGCTCTACGAACAGCAGCCGGCGCTGTGCATGCGCTCGGTAAGCGGCGAGGTGTCGCAGGAGCTGGAATGGCTGCACCGCGATCGGGGGGTCAACGTCCGCACGGGGTGCGGTGCGCTGGGCCTCGAAGATAGCGACGGCCTGCCGGTGATCCGCTGCGACGGCCGACGTCAGACCTTCGACGCGGTGGTGGTGGGGATCGGCGTCGATCTTAACCTTGAGCTGGCACAGGAGGCGGGCCTGCCCGTCGATCGCGGGATCGTGGTCGATGCCCAGGGGCGAACCGCCGATCCGGCTATTTTCGCCGCCGGCGACGTCGCCCGCCATCACCGGTACGGATTGTGCATTCAGTCGTGGGCCTTTGCCCAGAATCAGGCGGTAGCGACGGCGAAGGCGATGCTCGATCCGAAGGCCGAGGGCTACGACGAAGCGCCGTGGCTGTGGTCGGATCAATACGCGCACAATATTCAGATCCTCGGGATCCCCCAGCCGGGAACCCGGACGGTGGTTCGCCGCGATCCCAAAGGGCCGCTGTTTTTCTCGCTCGATAGCGACGGCCGGCTCAGCCAGCTGGTGGCGTTTAACGATGCGCGCACCGTCAAGCTGGCGAAGCGCTGGATGGCGGCGGGGAGGGATCTTTCCGCCGTGCCGCTCGACGATCTGACCTTTTCGCTGATGTCATTGCGATAACACCCGCGCACCCTTAAGGGGGAGAGATGACCACATTAGAGACCAACACCGCGCCCTCCGTGGCGGGCGGTGAGGGCGTCCACGCGCCTGAAAAAGCGGTTCGCTGGGCCATTCCGCTGTCGTTACTGGCCTGCGTACTGCTGGCGTTCTTCGACAAAATCAGCATTGCGGCGCTGTTTTCCGATAGCCATTTTCAGCAGGCGATGGGCATCGATTTTGATACCACGCGCCTCGGCATCCTGATGAGCGCTTTTTTACTGAGCTACGGCTTCTCCTCGGTTCTGCTCAGCGGGCTGGGCGACCGCATCGCGCCGCTGCGCCTGCTCACCGGCATGATGGTGGTGTGGTGCGTATTAATGGTGATGATGGGGTTCACCCACAGCTACAGCGCCATGATCGTGCTGCGCGTGCTGCTCGGCATCGCCGAGGGGCCGCTGTTTCCGCTGGCCTTTGCCATCGTGCGCCACACCTTCCCCCAGCGTCTGCAGGCGCGCGCCACCATGCTGTGGCTGCTCGGGACGCCGGTCGGCGCGGCCATCGGCTTCCCGCTCTCCATCTGGCTGCTCAGCACCTTCGGCTGGCAAAGCACCTTCTTTGCGATGGCGATGCTGACGGCGCCAGTGCTGATTTTTGTCCGTATCGGCCTGCGCGGGATCCAGCTGGAGGGCAAAACGTCCGCGGCCGCCAGCTCGCAGGAAGAGCGGCGTAGCGCCCGCCGGGAGCTGTTTGTCAGCCCGCACTTCTGGATGATCTGCGTCTTCAATATCGCCTTCCTGGCCTATCTGTGGGGCATCAACGGCTGGCTTCCCGGCTATCTGATTAAGGGCAAGGGTATCCACCTGGAGCACGCCGGCTGGCTGTCGTCTATGCCGTTTATCGCCATGCTGCTCGGCGAAATCATCGGGGCGTGGCTTTCAGACCGGGTGGATAAACGCGCGGCCGCCTGCTTTCTCTCGCTGGCCGGCGCGGCGGTGGGCCTCGCGGCGGTGATGCACTTCACCACTCCGCTAACGGTTATCGCGGCGATGAGCTTTAGCACCTTCATGTGGGGAACCGGCGCCCCCAATATTTTTGCGCTGCTGGCGAAGGCGACCCATCCCCGGGTCAGCGCCACGGCGGGTGGGATTTTCAACGGGTTGGGAAACTTTGCCGGCGCCCTGTCGCCTGCGGTGATGGGCGCGCTGATCGCCTTCACCCACAGCATGGATTCCGGACTGATCTTTCTGGCGGTGATGGCGGTCGTAGGCTGTCTCCTGTTGCTGCCGCTGCTAAGACGTTACTGAGGAGAAGACGATGACAGATTCAAGCGTAACTGCAAAACAGGGCCTCAAGCCTGAGCACCTGACGATGGAAGAGTGGATTGAGTCGCGTATCGCGCGCTTTGAAGGACGCAAATATGACTGGAACGCGCTGAAGTTCCAGGCCGATTTCGACCCGAAATACCGCCGCGCCCAGATGCGCTACATCGGCACCGGCGCCACCGGCGTCGCCAGCGACACCAATACCGTGGCGGCGGAGAACTTCACCTTCTCCACCATGGTGCTGCCGGCGAAGTGCGAAGGGCCGCTGCATCTGCACGATGACGTCGAAGAGGTATTTTTCATGCTCAAGGGGCAGATCACCCTGATGGTTCAGGACGGCGATAGCTACACCGAAACCGTGCTGCGCGAGCGCGACCTGATCTCCGTCCCGGCGGGGATCTACCGCGGGCTGTTTAACCACGGCGAAGAGGAAGCGCTGATGTGCGTGATGCTCGGCACCCGCAAGCCGAATATCCCGACCTATCCGCAAGATCATCCTCTGTCAAAAGTGAAGCGCGGTTAAGGAGGCGGTATGACGGGTTTTCGTGAACAGGGGAGCGGCACGCCGCTGGTGCTGCTGCACGGTATCAGCTCCGGCGCGGCCTCCTGGCATAAGCAGATGGCGCTGCCCGGCTACCGCGTGCTGGCCTGGGATATGCCCGGTTATGGCGAAAGCCCGATGCTCTCGGCCGAGCGTGCGGATGCCGGCGACTATGCCGAAGCGCTGGCGCAGCTGCTCGACCGCGCCGGCGTTGAGCGGGCGGTGCTGGTGGGCCACTCGCTGGGCGCGCTGGTAGCCAGCGCCTTTGCGGCAAAGTACCCCGGGCGCGTTCTGCGCCTGGTGCTGGCCGATGCCGCCCAGGGCTACGGCCGGGCGGATGCCGCGCAGCGTGAAAAAGTCTGGCACGGCCGGCAGCGGCAGATGGCCGCCGGCGGCGAAGCGATGGCGCAGGGTCGGGCGGCGAAGCTGCTGCACCCCTGTAGCGATGAGGCCAACGTTGCCGTCGTTGCCGCCGGGATGCGCAGGCTGCGCGCCGAGGGCTACCTGGCCGCGGCGTGGATGCTGGCCCATGACGATATTCACCGCTGGCTTGGCGATTTTCGCGGCCGTTTTGAGGCGTGGTGCGGTGAGCAGGACGCCATTACCCAGCCGGAGCTGGTGCACGGCCTGGCGCTGCGCTACCGCATGCCGTACGTCGGCATCCCGCGAGCGGGGCACGCCAGCTATCTCGATAACGATACATTTTTCAATCAACAGCTTTTACGGGTAGGGGAAGAGGTGCGCGATGAATGCACAAATTGAGGGGCGCGTAGCGGTGGTCACCGGCGGGTCGTCAGGAATTGGCTTTGAAACGCTGCGCCTGCTGCTGGGGGAAGGGGCGAAGGTCGCCTTCTGCGGCCGTAATCCGGACCGGCTCGCCAGCGCCCATGCGGCGCTGCAAAACGAATATCCCGGCGCGGACGTCTTCTCTTACCGCTGCGACGTGCTGAAAGAGGACGAGGTGCAGGACTTTGCCGACGCGGTAGAGGCGCGCTTTGGCGGTGCCGACATGCTGATTAATAACGCCGGCCAGGGGTACGTGGCGCACTTCGCCGATACGCCGCGGGAGGCGTGGCTGCACGAGGCGGAGCTCAAGCTGTTCGGGGTGATTAACCCGGTGAAGGCCTTTCAGGCGCAGCTCGAGCGCTCGGATATCGCCTCGATAACCTGCGTGAACTCGCTGCTGGCGCTGCAGCCGGAGGAGCACATGATTGCCACCTCCGCGGCGCGCGCGGCGCTGCTCAACATGACCCTGACGCTGTCGAAGGACCTGGTTGCCAAAGGCATTCGGGTGAACTCCATTCTGCTCGGCATGGTGGAGTCCGGACAGTGGCAGCGGCGCTTTGAAAACCGCACGGACAGAAGCCAGAGCTGGCCCGAGTGGACGGCGGATATCGCCCGCAAGCGCGGGATCCCGATGGCGCGCCTCGGCAGGCCGAGCGAGCCGGCTCAGGCGCTGCTGTTCCTCGCCTCGCCGCTGGCGTCGTTTACCACCGGCGCGGCGCTGGATGTCTCCGGCGGCTTTTGCCGTCATCTGTAAGGAGTTGAGATGAAAAAGATCATGCTCATCGGCTATGGCGCAATGGCGCAGGCGGTGATTGAACGGCTGCCGCCGCAGGTCGCCCTGGGCTGGGTGGTGGCGCGCGAGGCGCACCACGCGGCGATCCGCCAGCGCTTAGGCGATGCGGTAGCGGTGCTGGAGGACCCGCAGTCCTGCGCGGAAACTCCGGATCTGGTGCTGGAGTGCGCCAGCCAGCAGGCGGTGGCGCAGTTTGGCGAAGCCATTCTCAGGCGCGGCTGGCATCTGGCGGTGATCTCTACCGGCGCGCTGGCGGATAGCGAACTGGAAAAACGCCTCAACGGCGCCGGAGGCCGGCTAACCCTGCTTTCCGGCGCGGTGGCCGGTATCGACGGCCTGGCGGCGGCGAAAGAGGGCGGTCTTGAGCAGGTGACCTACCGGTCGCGCAAAAGCCCGGCCAGCTGGCGCGGCAGCTATGCGGAAATGCTCATCGACCTCAACGCGGTCAGTGAAGCAAAAATCTTTTTTGAAGGCAGCGCGCGCGAAGCGGCCCGCCTGTTTCCGGCGAACGCCAACGTTGCGGCAACCGTGGCGCTGGGCGGCATCGGGATGGACGATACACGGGTACAGCTGATGGTCGATCCGATGACCCGGCGCAATACCCACACGCTGCACGTACAGGGCGCGTTTGGCGAGTTCCACCTGGAGCTCAGCGGATTACCGCTCGCCAGCAACCCAAAAACTTCCACCCTGGCGGCACTGAGCGCGGTTCGCGCCTGCCGCGAACTGGCATAGCGCAAAGAGGCGGCGATGGATGAGTTAAAGATTTTTATCGGCGGCCGCTGGCGCTGCGGCGGCGGCAACCTGATGCACAGCCTGTTTCCGGCCGACGGCTCGGTCAACGCCACGCTGCATGCGGCAAGCCTTGACGATCTGCATGAGGCGATCGCGCTGGCCGAAAGCGCCTGGCGCCAGCCGGCGTGGCGCAGCATGCTGCCCCATCTGCGGGCAAAGATCCTGCATAAAGCGGCGGATATTATCGAATCCCGCCTTGAGGAGCTGGCGCGGATGCAGAGCCGCGACAACGGCAAGCCGCTGGCGGAGGCGCGAGGCCTGGTGATGAGCGCCGCGGGCAGCGCCCGCTACTTCGCCGCCGCCTGCGAGCTGCTGGAGGGCGAACTGCCAACCCCGGGGCAGGCGGATCTGCTGACGCTCAGCCGCTACGAGCCGCTGGGCGTGGTGGCGGCGATTACGCCGTGGAACTCGCCGATCGCCAGCGAGATGCAAAAAGTGGCCCCGGCGATCGCCGCCGGTAACGCGGTGATCCTCAAGCCGGCGGAGGCCACGCCGCTGATGGCGCTGGAGCTGGCGCGGATTTTCGAACAGGCCGGCCTGCCGGCGGGCCTGCTCAGCGTCCTGCCGGGGAAAGGATCGGTGATTGGCGACGCTCTGGCCCGCCACCCTCTGGTGCGCAAGATTTCGTTCACCGGCGGCACCAGCACCGGACGTCATCTGGCGCACGTGGCGGCGGAAAAGCTGATCCCGGCGTCGCTGGAGCTCGGCGGCAAATCGCCGACCATCGTGCTGGAAGATGCCGATATCGAGCAGGCGGCGCGCGGCATCTGCTACGGCATCTTTAGCTCCGGCGGTCAGGCCTGCATCGCCGGCTCGCGGCTGTTTGTGCATGAAAAAGTCTATCCGCAGCTGATGGCGCGCCTGCTGGAGCTGACCCGCGGGCTCAGAATCGGCCATCCGTTTAGCGCGGAGACCCACGTCGGGCCGCTGATTAATGAAAAGCACCGCGACAGCGTGCTGGAGTACGTCGAGCTGGCGAAACGCGAAGGCGGCCGGGTGCTGTGCGGCGGCGAGATCCCGGCGGATCCGGCGCTGGCGGCAGGCAGCTATTTTCAACCGACGATCGTTGAGGGGCTGACCAACGCGGCCCGCGCCTGCCGGGAGGAGATCTTCGGCCCGGTGCTGGTGGCGATGACCTTCAGCGATGAGGAGTCGCTGATCCGCGAAGCCAATGATTCGGTATACGGTCTGGCGGCGGGGATCTGGACGCGGGACAGCGGACGCGCCCTGCGCTTAAGCGATCGCCTGGAAGCCGGAACGGTGTGGATCAACACCTATAAGGTTTTCTCCATTTCGACCCCGTTTGGGGGCTTTAAAGAGAGCGGCCTGGGCCGCGAAAAAGGGATTCAGGGGCTAAAGGCCTGGATGCAACAAAAGAGCATTTATCTGGCGACGGGTAATAGCGTCAACCACTGGTGCGACTAAGAGAAGGGTGTGCAATGAGCGAAATGATAACCGTCGGCGAAGCCATCGCCAGAACGCTGGAGCAGTACAACGTTGAGGCTATTTACGGCGTCATCTCTATTCACAACCTGCCGATCGCCGATGCGGTAGGCCAGCGCGGAAAGATCCGCTTTGTTCCGGCGCGCGGTGAGGCCGGATCGGTCACCATGGCCGACGCCCACGGCCGTTTTTCCGGACTGGGCGTGGCGTTGACCAGCACCGGCGCGGGGGCCGGCAACGCGGTAGGGGCGCTGGTGGAGGCGATGAACGCCTGCACGCCGCTGCTGCACCTCACCGGTCAGGTGGAAAAAACCTGGCTCGATGCCGACACCGGCTTTATTCACGAAACCCGCGACCAGCTGACCTTCCTGAAGGCCAGCTCGAAGCGCGCGTACCGCATCAGCAACGCCAGCCAGGCGCTGGCTATCCTGCATAAGGCGATTCAGGAGGCGCAAACGCTGCCGTGTGGGCCGGTCTCGGTTGAAATCCCGATTGATATTCAGGGCGCGAAAATCCCGGCCTCGCTGGTGACCGCCGCGCTGAAAGCGGCCCCGGCGGCGAAGGCCGATAGCGCCACCGTCGATGCGCTGTGGGCGCAGCTCCGCCAGGCTAAACGACCGCTGCTGTGGCTGGGCGGCGGGGCCATCGGCAGCGCGGCGGCGGTGAAAAAGCTGGCCGATGCCGGAATGACCGTGATCTCCAGCACCCACGGCCGCGGCGTGCTGCCGGACGGGCATCGCGCCAGCCTGCGCGCCTTCCACAATTCGCCGTCCGTTGAAGCGCTGATGGCGCAGTGCGATTTTACCCTGGTGGCGGGCTCGCGCCTGCGCAGCAACGAAACCCGCTCCTGGACCCTGGAGCTGCCGTCGCCAAGGGTGCAGATTGATATCGACCCGGCGGCGGCCAGCCGCAACTACCTGATGGATAACACGCTGATTGCCGACTGTAACAGCCTGCTGGCGGCGCTGGCGGCGCTGGCGGAAAAAGCGCAGGGCCGTGAATGGGGCAATGTCCAGTGGGATGAGGAGGTCAAAGAGGCGGTCGCGCTGGCGGAACGCGGGCTGCGCGAGCAGTGCGGCGCCTACGCGCAGCTGAACGACGCTATCGCGCAGGCGCTGCCTGACGACGGGATCCTGGTGCGCGATATCACCGTTTCCGGCAGCCTGTGGGGGAGCCGTCTGTTCCGCGCCCACGGCCCGTTAATGAACATCCACTCGCTGGCCGGGGCCATTGGCATGGGCCTGCCGATGGCGATCGGCACGGCGATTGCTAACCCGCAGCGGAAGGTGGTCGGCCTCGTCGGCGACGGCGGGCTGAGCCTGAATCTGGGGGAGCTGGCGACGCTGGCGCAGGAAAAGGCTAACGTCACGCTGATTGTCATGAACGACGGCGGCTACGGCGTGATGCGCGGGATTCAGGATAAGTATTTCGGCGGGCGCCAGTATTACAACGAGCTGCATACTCCGGATTTCGCGCTGCTGGCGCAGGCTATCGGCCTGCAGGCGTGGAGCGTTGAGCGGGCGGAGGATTTCCAGTCGGTCATGACCGAAGCGCTGGCGATGCCGGGGCCGTCGGTGGTGGAGGTCAAAATGGGGCAGATTGGCGCGCTGCGTTTTGCCGGACCGCCGCAGAAAACGCTGTATTAAGTCGTTTTCCCCTCTCTGACGCTGCAGAGAGGGGAGCCGGGATTATTTAATGCCGTCGGCCTTCATGCGATCGCGGATGTGCTGAGCGCGCTCCTGGGATGCCGGGTGATCGTCAAACATTGAGCTCTGACGCCCGGCTTCCAGCTTGGCCAGCTTTTCGAAGCTGGTGGCCAGCCCTGACGGATTAATTCCGCGCTTACGCAGCAGATCGTAGGAATAGTCGTCCGCTTCGGACTCCTGGCGCTGGGAGAACTGCGAGTTCACCAGCTTTTCGCCAAGATCGCCCAGCTGAGACTGGGACAGGCTGCCGACGATACCGCCCGCAGACGCGGCGGCGGCGCGAACGGCGTTGGTGCCGAGCGCCACCTGCATGCCTTTCTTCACGTGACCCAGCGCAACGTGGCCCATTTCGTGGCCGATGACCGCTTCCACTTCGTTATCGTTCATGATGTCCATCAGGCCGCTGTATACGCGGATGCAGCCGTTGGCCATCGCAAACGCGTTAACGTCTTTGGTTTCATACACTTTGTAGTTAACCGGCTGGCCGTTGATATTGTCTCCCAGCGCGGCGGCGATTTTATTCAGACGCTTGCTGTATTCGCTGCCGGCGGGCGAAATAGTCGCCTTGCTATCCATCTCTTTACAGGCCTGGTCGCTGAGCGCTTTGACCTGCGCGTCGCTCAGAGAATAAGCCTGAAAAGCCTCGGCGCCGGAGCTGAGGAGGGCGTTGGAGTCCATGTTCTGACATCCGGTAAGCGTTGCTGCGATCCCAAGGGCAAGAATAGTTGAGCGAATTTTCATTTTTTATCTTCCACAATCTTACGATTTTTTGTCTGAAAAAGGCGACGGTAAGCATGTCGCATCCTGCACAAATTATAAAGAGTATTGCGAGTTACGGGCGAGAGGATTCCGGGGCAGCACAACGTGTTCCGGAGATTTCTTAAACCACAAAAGGATGCTCCATGTACATGTTTTGTCGCTTGGGTTACATTGTTGTCACTTTTTTCCGGCGTAGCCCAAAACGCGCTCTCGTCAAGTCGTTAAGGGTATGGCCTTCAACAGTCCGAACTGGAGTCAAAATGTCCTCACGTAAAGAGCTTGCTAACGCTATTCGTGCGCTGAGCATGGACGCGGTACAGAAAGCCAAATCCGGCCACCCGGGTGCCCCGATGGGTATGGCTGACATTGCCGAAGTCCTGTGGCGTGATTTCCTGAATCATAACCCGAACAACCCGGCCTGGGCCGATCGCGACCGCTTCGTGCTCTCCAACGGCCACGGCTCAATGCTGATTTACAGCCTGCTGCATCTCACCGGTTATGATCTGCCGATTGAAGAACTGAAAAACTTCCGTCAGCTGCACTCCAGAACCCCGGGCCACCCGGAAGTCGGCTACACCGCCGGCGTTGAAACTACCACCGGCCCGCTGGGCCAGGGGATTGCCAACGCGGTCGGCATGGCGATTGCTGAAAAAACCCTGGCGGCGCAGTTCAACCGTCCGGGCCACGATATCGTTGACCACTTCACTTACGCCTTCATGGGCGACGGCTGCATGATGGAAGGCATTTCTCACGAAGTGTGCTCCCTGGCCGGTACCCTGAAGCTGGGCAAGCTGGTGGCGTTCTATGACGACAACGGCATCTCCATCGACGGTCACGTTGAAGGCTGGTTCACCGACGATACCGCTAAACGCTTTGAAGCCTACGGCTGGCACGTGGTGCGCGGCGTTGACGGCCATGACGCCGATGCCATCAAGCGCGCGGTGGAAGAAGCGCGCGCGGTGACCGACAAGCCGTCCCTGCTGATGTGCAAAACCATCATCGGCTTCGGTTCGCCGAACAAAGCCGGTACCCACGACTCCCACGGCGCGCCGCTGGGCGACGCGGAAATCGCGCTGACCCGCGAGGCCCTGGGCTGGACACACCCGGCGTTTGACATCCCGTCTGACATCTACGCGCAGTGGGATGCAAAAGAAGCCGGTCAGGCGAAAGAAGCGGCGTGGAACGAGAAGTTTGCCGCCTACGCCAGCGCCTTCCCGCAGGAAGCCGCCGAGTATACCCGCCGTATGAAAGGCGAGATGCCGGCCGACTTCGACGCGAAAGCGAACGAGTTTATTGCGAAGCTGCAGGCTAACCCGGCGAAAATCGCCAGCCGTAAAGCGTCGCAGAATGCGATTGAAGCCTTTGGCCCGCTGCTGCCGGAATTCCTCGGCGGCTCGGCTGACCTGGCGCCAAGCAACCTGACCATCTGGTCCGGCTCGAAGGCGATTAACGAAGACACCGCCGGGAACTACATCCACTACGGCGTGCGTGAGTTCGGGATGACCGCGATTGCCAACGGTATCTCCCTGCACGGCGGCTTCCTGCCGTACACCTCCACCTTCCTGATGTTCGTGGAGTACGCGCGTAACGCGGTACGTATGGCGGCGCTGATGAAGCAGCGTCAGGTGATGGTCTACACCCACGACTCCATCGGTCTGGGCGAAGACGGCCCGACGCACCAGCCGGTTGAGCAGGTGGCTTCCCTGCGCGTGACGCCGAACATGAGCACATGGCGTCCGTGTGACCAGGTGGAATCGGCGATTGCGTGGAAATACGGCGTTGAGCGTCACGACGGCCCGACGGCGCTGATCCTGTCGCGTCAGAACCTGGCGCAGCAGGAGCGTACGGCGGAGCAACTGGCGAACGTGGCCCGCGGCGGCTACGTGCTGAAGGATTGCGCCGGGCAGCCGGAGCTGATCTTCATCGCCACCGGTTCTGAAGTTGAACTGGCCGTGGCTGCCTGGGACAAACTGACCGCTGAAGGGGTGAAGGCGCGCGTGGTTTCCATGCCGTCCACCGACGCGTTCGACAAGCAGGATGCGGCGTACCGTGAATCGGTGCTGCCGAAAGCGGTTTCGGCTCGCGTGGCGGTGGAAGCGGGTATCGCCGACTACTGGTTCAAATACGTGGGTCTGAACGGCGCCATCGTCGGCATGACCAGCTTCGGCGAGTCCGCGCCGGCTGAGCTGCTGTTCGAAGAGTTTGGCTT
>NZ_JAQGFU010000146.1:0-10998 GCF_030078455.1 Klebsiella sp. Ech2A
CCGATAAGCTGCGACACGCCGCCGCCGAAATCGTGGATCCTAACGCTCAGCTCCTGGCTGCCGGTGCCGGAGGCGCCGACAATCCCGATATTGCCGCGGCGCACCGCATTGCCAAAGCACAGGGCGGTGCCGTTAATGATGGCGGTGCCGCAGTCCGGCCCCATCATCAGCAGGCCTTTTTCATGGGCCAGCTGCTTCAGCGACAGCTCCTCTTCCGGCGTGACGTTATCGGAAAACAGCATGACGTTAAGATCGTTTTGCAGCGCCTGGCGGGCCTCCCGGGCGGCGAACAGGCCGTTGACCGAAATCACCGCCAGATTGCTCTCGGGGAGATGCTTTTTGGCGCTGGCAAGCGTCGCGTAGCGGGCTTCATGCTGGCCGCTCTGCGCCTTGTTGTGGAACAGCTCTTCGATGGCCGCCAGGGTTTGTTCGTTGTCCGCGCCGTCGCGACCGTTAATGACGATCATCAGGTCGCCGTTTTTCGCCCCGGCCAGCTCCGGCGTCAGCAGCCCGAGATTTTTCAGCACCCCTTTGTTCATCTCCGTGGCCATCGCCACAAACGCCTGCTCGACGCCGTCGAGCTGATTGGCCCGGGTCGAAATCGACATCAGCGAAACGGAATCAAAATAGGTATTCGGCTTAACGATTATTTTGACTGACATAATTTTCTCCATACGTTTGGCTCAGGGCGCAGGCGTCCGCCATGCCGTACAGCATGTCGCAGCCGGAGCTTGAGCCAATATTTTTAATATCGGCAATAGCCTCGATAGAAAAGGACGCTGGTTCATTCAGTAAATAATGAATAAATCGCGCAATACTTTCTCGGTAACGCTGGTTTAAGGCGGCTTCTAAGGTTATGGCGCTGAGCGGGGTGGTATTATTTCCGGCGCGCTGCAGGGCCAATAAAAAATCATCCCGATATTTTTCCCGCGGATGTCCGGGGAGCAATAAAATAACGCTGAGGCCAACCAGATAATCATCCGCCGACGGCGTCAGGCCAATACCCAGCCCCAGCATAGAGGACACCGCCGGCGTAATTTCCTCTCCCTGCTGCAGGGCCGCTAATAAAGCGCGGCGGCGTTGCTGTAATTGCCGGCTAATTTCCTGATGAAAAGGATTATTGCCGCGATAGAGAAATAAGGTTTCATCGTCGTGCAGCTGCTGGCGGAGCGTTTGGCTCCAGCGCCGCCACGGAATATGCCGCAGGCGTTCGTTGCTCAGCGTGGGTTTGGCCATTTGCCAGCGCCGGCATTGCGATGTCTCTATCCATCCGCTTTCGCCAAACGCGATGCCTGAATCAAGAAAGCGAACCGGCTGGCCGGGCCGGAACAGGTTGTCAAAGTGTGTGAGTGCCAACCTACAGCTGTTGGGCGCGTTGTCGTAATCTGCGCAGAGCAGCGTCAGCATCCGCTGCGGACCCGGAACAAACAGGTTTACCGCCCGGGAAAAGCGCTGTTCAATCCGTCCGCTGCCGCGCTGCGCGAGAAACCTTTCGTCCGCAGTTAGCGCTTGCACACACCGCCGTCCGGAGGTGTCGATAGCGGTTCTCCTCGGCTAGGCGCCCGCGGCAGTTAGCAGGCGGGCTATTTCGCTAAAGCCCTTTTCCCGCGCCAGCTCCAGCGGAGTCCGGCCGTATTTATCGGTCATATGCGGGCTGGCGCCGTGCTCCAGCAGCAGCGCAACGATCGCCTGCTGCGTGCTGCCGCCGTCGTTGAGCACGATGGCTTCCAGCAGCGGCGTCCAGCCGACAAAATTGGTGTGATTAACGTTAATCCCGGTCTGCGTCAGCAGCTCTTTGACGATCGCCAGATGGCCTTTTTCACAGGCCGGCGTCAGGCCGACGCCGCCAAAACGCGTTAAGCAGTTGAGGTCCGGAGCGGCGGGAAGAATTAAGCGCAGCAGCGTTAAATCATTATTCAGGCAGCTTATCAGGAAGGGATTTAAACAGGTCTGGTCCTGTTTATTAATATCGATCCCCGCGGCAATTAGCTGCGCCACGCAGTCATAGTGCTGATGTAAGCTGGCGAGGACGATGGCGGTCCGGCCGTGGCGGTTAACGCTGTTAATATTAACGCCTTTGAGCAGGCACTCTTTTAATTGCGCGAGGTTGCCTTGCTCCGCCGCTAACAGGTATTCAGTGATAAGATTTTCCCTGGACATAAACCGGCTCCGGATAATTTGCGCTGACGATTTTGGTTGATGGGCCGAGGATAGCAATGAAAAAATGATAAAAGAACCCGCTTAAAATTTATTCGCCGGAAAGCGGCTGATTGTTGAATATTATTTAATAATAGATGCGGGCTGTGCGGTGGTGCACCCTTTGCTGGTTTCTTCGTATTCCCCTTAATGCAATTGGGTATAGTTTCCAAACGTAATAACGACGCCTGGAAACAATTATCCGGAGGAGGACAAGATGAACGGACTCACGGCTACGGGGATTACTGTCGGAATTAGCGCTGGCGTCTGGCAGCTTATCTCCTCGCAGGTTGGGCTTGAGCACGGCTGGGAATTATTAGGCACGATTGGCTTCGTGGCCTTCTGCAGTTTTTATGCCGCGGGCGGGGGCAAGGCGGGGTTCGTCAGGAGCCTGTTTGTTAACTACTCCGGGGCGGTATGGGCGTTTCTTGCGGCGCTGGCCTCGGGCTGGCTCGCCGCGCTGAGCGGCATATCGGGCTTCTGGGCCAGCGTCATCGTCACGGTGCCGTTCTCGGCGGCGATCGTCTGGCAGGGGCGGTTTTCTCTGACGTCGTTTATCCCCGGCGGCTTCCTCGGCATGACGCTGTTCTTCGCCTCCGGGCTCAACTGGCCGGTGACGCTGCTGGGCTTTTTGGCCGGCAACTGCGTCGGCCTCATTTCCGAATATACCGGCCGTCGGCTGAGCGAAGCGACGTCGAAGCCCGAAGCCTGAAGCGCCGCCGCGGCCTGAGAGAACCCGCGTTCTTTCAGGCAGATTGCGAGCGTGGTGTTAAAAGTTATTCAAAAATGGTTGCCCAATCATCCACCAGGCAAATACATTCAGCATGAGAATTTAGCGGATGGCCGGTTGATGAGAGCAGGAGCGGGCAAATGAACTCAATTTTTACCGAAGAGAATCTGCAGGCGTTCACCACGGCGGCGCGCTTTGGCAGCTTTAGCAAGGCGGCGGATGAGCTGGGGCTCACAACCTCCGCCATCAGCTACACCATTAAGCGCATGGAGACCGGGCTGGACGTGGTGCTGTTTACCCGCAATACCCGCAGCATTGAGCTCACCGAATCCGGCTACTACCTTTTTCGCAAAGCCACCGACCTGCTGAACGATTTCCACGCCATCAAGCGCAGCATCGATACTATCGCCCAGGGCATCGAGGCGCGGGTGCGAATCTGCATTAATCAGCTGCTCTATACCCCGCGGCACACCGCGCGCCTGCTGCAGGTGCTTAAAAAACAGTTCCCCACCTGCCAGATAACCGTCACCACCCAGGTCTACAACGGCGTCTGGGACGCCATTATTAATAACCAGGCCAACATTGCCATCGGCGCGCCGGATACGCTGCTCGACGGCGGCGGCATTGATTACACCGAAATCGGCGCCATTCGCTGGGTATTCGCCATTGCGCCGGATCACCCGCTGGCGTTTATGCCGGAACCGATCTCCGAAAGCCAGCTGCGCCTCTATCCGAATATCATGGTGGAAGACACCGCGAATACGATTAATAAAAAGGTCGGCTGGCTGCTGCACGGCCAGGAGGCGATCCTGGTGCCGGATTTTAATACCAAGTGCCAGTGCCAGATCCTCGGCGAGGGAATTGGCTTCCTGCCGGATTATATGGTCAATGAAGCGATGGACGAGCGGCTGCTGGTGACGCGCCTGATCCACAACCCGCGCCAGGACTCGGGAATGCTGCTTGCTACCCAGCACGCGGCGACCGGGCAGGTGACTCAGTGGATTAAAAAAGAGTTTCGTCCGGGAGGCGTATTGACCGCTATTTATCAGGATTTGCTCCATCGCGGGAAATAATGGCAGCAGGCCCGGCCGCTTTATGTGATATAACAGCGCGTTAAAAAACATAAGGTGTTAATTAAATGCAAAAATTTAAGCTAATTGTTGGTGGCCTGATCTGCGCTGGTTGTTTATTAACGCCAGTAGTATCGATGGCAAGTTATAAAATAAATACCCAGCCGATTCATTTCGATAAAGGCACCAGCGGCACCGCTATCCATAATGCGGTGAGCGGAGCCGATGTGAAAGACTATACGCTGGTGGCTAAGGCAGGCCAGACGATGCGCGTCAGTATGAAACGCGGCGGCCACCATCCCTATTTCAACGTCATTAACCCCGTCAATGAAACGGTTTTTAATGGCGCCATGCGTGACGGCGATTTCGAACAGCGCCTGGCGACCAGCGGTAAATATACCGTTCGCGTCTACCAAATGGGCGGCGCGCGCGATGAGGGAAAAACCAGCCCCTACGAGCTGACGTTTAAAATTATCCACTAGCCAGTCCCGGTACAACCGCCTGCGGGCGGTTAGGCGGCCCGCTCGTAGAAATATCGGTTTCTCACCTCGCCCTGCCCGCCAATGATGCGAGCCTCATTCCCCAATCAAATCATCTCCTGCTGAATGCCAGTCTCGTGCCCTCGGCGCGTGAGCAAACTGCTGGTTGCCTCTCATTTTTCGCTCGTTTATGCGGCAATGTTAGATATCTGTCAAAGTTCTGTTATTGCGTAGTTTTAAAATTTTCATTTCAGTTATTTAATTATAAAAGTTTCAAATAAGTTGTTAATGAAACAAATTGACTGAAATCTGGTGACCCCAGACGTAGATGATTAATGAACTGCTGTTTTAATAATTCATTAAAAATCAACCGGTTTTAGCGGTTTGTGAGAAAGAAAAGGCCGACGGCGCTGGCGGAGACGCGTTCTCTGGCCGAAAGGCAGGCAGGAGTTTGACCCGTTTTTTATGAAATGAATTTTTCATTTATCTCAATAAACTGGCGTATCAACGACGCTCAAGGATCAACTGTGAATATCAAGAAAACGATTGTTGCCTCTTTGTTAGCCTGTATGTTGCCTGCGGTTGTGATGGCAAAAGATATTTCCGTCGGCGTTTCGATGGCGCTTTTTGATGATAACTTTCTGACCATCCTGCGTAATGCCATGCAAAAAGAGATGCAAAAAGATGGCGTTAAGTCGCAGGTTGAAGACGCCAAGGGCGACGTGGCGCAGCAGCTGCAGCAGGTACAGAACTTCATCGGCCAGGGCGTGGATGCCATCATCGTTGCCCCGGTCGACACCAACGCGGTGAAACCGATTATCGATCAGGCGACCAAAGCCGGTATCCCGCTGGTGTTCGTTAACCGTCGCCCGCAGCTGCCGCTGACGGACAAAATGGCCTACGTCGGTTCGGATTCCGTCCTCGCCGGGCGCCTGCAGATGGAAGCGCTGGCGAAGGCGATGAACGGTAAAGGAAACGTCGCGATCCTGCTGGGCGACCTGGCCAATGAATCGACCCGCGACCGGACGAAGGGCGTGGAAGAGGTGGTGGCGAAATACCCGAATATTAAAATCGTGCAGAAGCAGACCGCCAAATTTATGCGTAACGACGCGGTCGACGTGGTGAGCAACTGGATGACCAGCGGGGAAGATATCCAGGCCATTGCCTCAAACAACGATGAAATGGCCATCGGCGCGCTGCAGGCGCTCGGCAGCAACCCGAACCACATTCTGATCGCCGGCGTTGACGGCACCCCCGACGCGCTGCAGATGCTCAAAAACGGCAAGATGATCGCCACGATTTTCCAGGACGCGAAGGGCCAGGGCGAGGGCGCGGTCAACGCCGCCATCAAGCTGGCTAACGGTGAGAAGATCGAAAAGGTCATCGACGTCCCCTACCAGCTGATCACCAAAGAAAACATGTCTGATTTCGTCAGCCGCAACCAAAAATAACCATTCCTGGCCCAGCGGTACGGAGGTTTTTCTATGAACGCTTTTGCCCTAGAGGCCGAAGGTATCAGCAAGTTCTTTCCCGGCGTGAAGGCGCTCGATAATGTCTCTCTGCGCGTGCGTCCGGGAACGGTGCACGCGCTGATGGGCGAAAACGGAGCCGGTAAATCCACGCTGATGAAATGCCTTATCGGGATTTACCGTCCCGATAAGGGCGCGATAAAAGTCAAAGGCCAGCCGGTTCAGTTTCAGGACACCATGGATGCGCTGCGGTCGGGGATCTCGATGATCCACCAGGAGCTTAACCTGGTGCCGCATATGACGGTGGCGGAAAATATCTGGCTCGGCCGCGAGCCGATGAGGTACGGCTTCGTCGATCACCGCCAGCTGATCCGCCAGACCCAGGCGCTGCTGAATAAGCTCAATATTCGCCTCTCCGCCGATCGGCTGGTAGGCGATCTGAGCATCGCCGCCCAGCAGATGGTGGAAATTGCTAAAGCGGTCTCGTGGAACGCCGATATCGTGATTATGGATGAGCCGACCTCGGCGTTAACCGAAGGGGAGGTGGCGCACCTGTTTACGATTATTCGCGACCTCCGCGCGCAGGGCAAAGCCATCATCTATATCAGCCATAAGATGGATGAGATTTTTGCGATTACCGATGAAATCAGCGTCTTTCGCGACGGCAGCTGGGTCGCCAGCCAGCAGACGGCGGAATATACCCGCCAGTCGTTAATCACTCAGATGGTCGGGCGAGAATTAACCCAGCTGTTCCCAAAATTCAATAATACGATCGGCGAGGATGTCCTGAGCGTGCGCAATCTGTCGCGCAAAGGCTACTTTGATGACGTCAGCTTCAGCGTGCGGCGCGGCGAAATCCTCGGGGTTGCCGGGCTGGTCGGGGCCGGGCGCAGCGAGGTGATGGAGTGCCTGTTCGGTATGGAGAGCTTTGACGAGGGAGAGGTGCTGATTGATGGCGTCCCGGTGAAGATAGACTCTCCTTCCGTCGCCATCGAAAAGGGGATGGCGCTGCTGACCGAGGATCGCAAAAAGTCCGGCCTGTTCCTCGTCCTGTCGGTGCTGGAGAATATGAGCATCGTCAATATGCCGGAATATGTCGGCAAAAGCGGGTTTGTTAAGCATGTGAAAATGGCGGAAGACTGTATGGAGCAGATCCGCCGTCTGAATATTAAAACCCCGACGATGGATCAAATTATTAATAACCTCAGCGGCGGTAATCAGCAAAAAGTACTGATTGCCCGCTGGCTTTTAGCCCAGCCCAAAATATTAATTCTCGATGAGCCGACCCGCGGTATTGACGTGGGCGCGAAGGCTGAAATTTACCATCTGATTAGCGAACTGGCGAACCGTGGCGTCGCGGTGATTATGGTTTCCTCTGAACTACCGGAAATCCTCGGGATGAGTGACCGCGTGATGGTCATGCACGAAGGGCGTATTACCGGCATCCTTGAAAAAGATGAGGCCGATCAGGAAACCATTTTGTCGTTGGCATCCAATTGAGGCGTAGAGAATGAGCAATATGAAATTGACCGCAGCTCCCGTAAATGAGAAACCCTCTTTCTTGAGTCAGCTACGGCATAAAATGCCGAAAGATACCGGGATATTTATCGTCATGGTGGCGATTGCCCTGACGTTTGAAATTGCCGGCTGGTTCGTTCGCGACCAATCATTTTTAATGAATAGCAACCGCCTGGTGCTGATCGTTTTACAGGTGGCGATTATCGGTATTATCGCCGTGGGGGTGACCCAGGTGATTATTACCACCGGGATTGACCTCTCCTCCGGCTCGGTTATCGCCCTTGCGGCGGTGGTGGCGGCGAGCCTGGCGCAGACCTCGGACAGCCTCACGCCGATGTTTCCGTCGCTGGTCAACCTGCCGGCGGCGATCCCTATTTTGGCCGGGATCGGCGTCGGCCTGCTCTGTGGGTTAACCAACGGTTTTCTGGTGACCCGTACCGGGATCCCGCCGTTTATCGCGACCCTGGGGATGATGGTTTCCGCGCGCGGTCTCGCGCAGTATTACACCCAGGGAAACCCGATTAGCTTCCTGTCCGACAGCTTTACCGCCGTGGGTCAGGGGGCGATGCCGGTCATTATCTTCTTCGTCATCGCCGCGCTGTTCCATATCGCCCTCAAGCATACCCGCTACGGTAAATACGTCTACGCCATCGGCGGCAACATGACCTCGGCAAAAGTGTCCGGCATCAACGTCAACAGGTACCTGGTCATCGTTTACACCATTGCCGGCGCGCTCTCCGGCCTGGCCGGCGTGGTGCTGGCCGCGCGCGTCAGCAGCGGCCAGTCGAGCATGGGGATGTCCTATGAGCTGGATGCCATCGCCGCCGCGGTGATCGGCGGCAGCAGCCTGATGGGCGGCGTTGGGCGGATTACCGGAACGCTGATTGGGGCGGTGATTCTGGGGCTGATTAAAAGCGGCTTCACCTTCGTCGGCGTCGATGCCTACGTGCAGGATATTATTAAGGGCGTCATTATTGTCGCCGCGGTGACCATCGATATGCGCCGTAACCGTAAGAAGCACTAGCCCACCTCATCGGCAGCGCCCGAGCGCAGGGCCCCGGCCCGCGCTCAGGGCAGGCCGCAGATCCGGTCCCGGCCGCTGTTTTTCGCCTTATACAGTTCGCTATCTGCCCGCGACAGCAGCTCCTCCAGCGGGCACTGCCAGCCCTGAGAAACCCCGAAGCTGGCGGTGATCTTAAAGGTCTCGCCGCCGCTGGTGTGGAAGGTCAGCCTGCGGATTTCGTGCTGAATACGCGCGGCGTAGCTGGCAACGTCCTGCGCCGTCGGGGCCAGAAACAGCACCGCAAACTCCTCGCCGCCGAGACGACCCACGACGTCGCTCGGGCGGCTAAACTTGCTCAGCGTTTGTGCCAGCGCCACCAGCACTTCGTCGCCCATCGGGTGTCCCCAGCTGTCGTTAATCGACTTGAAGCGGTCGACGTCCAGCATAATAAGCCAGGCGCTCAGGGCCTCGCTCGACTGACGCAGCAGCGCCTCGCCCCGGGTATTGAACGCCCGGCGGTTAAACAGGTGCGTGAGCGGGTCCTCCTCCGACTGGCGCTGGTACTGGCGGCTGATGCGCGCCTCTTCGCGCAGCTTCTTCCCGAGGGTGCCGAGGGATGAGAACAGCTCCTGCACCTCTTCCGCGGTGTCGTCATCGATCTGGACGTGCGCCTGCCTGCCGGCGATCAGATCGGCGGCAATATTATTTAAGCGCAGAATAGGGCGCAAAACCCGCGAGCGAATATAGAAAATCATCGCGATGGTCAGGGCGTGGACCAGCGCCAGCACCAGCGAACGGATGAGCAAATTCTGCAGCGCCGAGCGCTCGCTGGCGATGTAGTGCTTTTTGACGCCGGTCATGTAGGTATTCAGCAGGTTATCAAAAGCGCCGAGGCTGGCGTGATAATCAATGGCGAAGCGCTCGGCGCTAATGCTGTAGGGCTGATTGCCGTCGCTCTCCTCTTTTAAGCGATTAATTAAACCAATCCCCTGCGTTTCGAAGGCCCGGCGGGTATTCTCCAGCTGGCGCTGAAAGTGCGGAATATAGCTCGCCTCGTCACCCTGGGTTTGCAGCAGCCACCAGGCGGTATTAATCCGCTCAATGCTGCGGGTGATCCCTTCGCGGTTCGCCTCGGGGATCTTCGTTTGGGTCGCCAGCGGGATCAGCAGCTGCGAGCCGAGCCTGCCGGTGGCGTCGCGCAGCTCACCCAGCGCCTGGGCGCGCAGAATGGGTCCCAGCGCGCTGGGCTCCAGCAGTAAAAACTCGGCGGTGCGCTCAAACAGCGCCTGATGGTAAAAGTCGGTCGCCACCACCATATCGCGGATGGCGTGCTCTGCCGCCGCCGGGTCATTTAACTCCCGGCTGCGGAAGCTATCGGCGAGACGCCTGGCGTGGGTCCGCTGATGCTGCATTTCCGCCATCAGCTCGGGGGAGAGCAGATGCTGCGGAATGCTTTGCATATCGCGATCGGTGACCCGGCGGTGGGCCTCCAGCGCCTGCCAATGCCGCGCTTTATCCGCCAGCGGGCTTAAAACCAGCTCGTTAACGAAGGCGCGTTCGCCGGCTAAATCGTTGGAGACCTGCAGCACGCGGTAAAAAATATCGAACTGAATAACGTTGTTATGCGCGCTTTTCCACATCGACCATGAGCCGGAGAGCAGCCAGAAGGAGAGAATGGTGGTTAAGCAGATTGTCGCTAACGCCGATCCCCAGATATAGCGGAGTACGTTGGACGATGCGGCGGATTTTTTATTCGTTTTCACACATACCCGGCGTCAGCAGTAAGAGGCGATCCCATCAGGCTATTTTCGCGGCGAGTATGACCCGGCAGAGTGCGCGGCACGTTGACCTTAAGCCCGCCCGACGCCGCTTCTTTCCCTGCGTACATTGGCCATACTATAGGCGATCTTCCTGCTGATTTTAGCAGAGGATCCAAAAATAAACGTTTTTAAGCGCCGGGTAAGGTGCTGTTTTAATTTATTTATACTGGAGTTTTCCTCTCCGCGGGCGCGCCGTGCGGCCCGCGGAGAGGAGCGCGTTTGTCGCCATGCGCAATGCGTTCGCTATGACGACAGGCGGGGATCAGGAGGATTCGAGCGCGGCGCTAAGCAGGCTGTTAAGCAGGACGTTGGCCCCTTTTTCAGCCCACTGAGGGAGAATGTTTTCGGCCTCATTGTGGCTAATCCCCTTCTCGCAGGGGATAAATATCATGCTGGCGGGGGCCACTTTGCTGATATAGCAGGTGTCGTGTCCGGCGCCGGAAACCATCCGTTTAGCGCTGTAGCCGAGCGCCAGGGCGGCCCGCTCGCTGCGCGCCAGGCAGTCGGGGTCGAAGGCGATAGGCGCGTAGTCAAAAATGCGCTCGACCTCTGCCGCTACGCCGCGCTGGCCCAGCGCCGCGGCGGCGCGGCGCAGCGCGAGCTCCATCGCTTCGAGGGCGTCGCTTTGCGGGTGGCGGAACTCGACGCTGCACTCCACTCGGCCGGGCACCACGTTGCGCGACCCGGGCGTTACCTGCAGCGGGCCGACCGTC
>NZ_JAQGFU010000147.1:0-10965 GCF_030078455.1 Klebsiella sp. Ech2A
GGGGAGCCAGGGCCCCGCTGGACGCCTTTTCTTCACAGGGCTCCTGGCATCGTGGAGAGCGGGAGGGGATGAGGGGATAGTTGCTTAACTGAACGGCATGGTGTGTGTTGAATGAGTTTATCCGGAGAGGATGTTTGTCAGCCAGGAGGCGTTCCGTTCACCGGACGTCTGGCAGAACATGCGGCCCCGGCGCCAGGTGACCGGGTTAAGGGGAAGATAACCGTCTTCCCCTTAACAATCCCCGCGGTCCCGCACGGAAATCGGTGCTGCGCACTGCGCTCACCTCCCGGCCTGCAGCCAGCGGTCGGCTCAACTCGACCTGCTCGCCCGTTCCGGGGCTCGCTCCTGTCTCGATTCGCCTCTTGCCGCCATCCCTGGCGGCCAGCCCTTGTCTTGCGGCCTTCGGTTCGCCGATTTCAGCGGGGAGCCAGGGCCCTGCTGGACGTCTTTTCTTCACAGAAGGTTCTGTATCGCGGAGCAATGGAGGGTCGGTACTATGCGCGTTGAGCGGACGTAGCGGGTGCGTGACTCTATCCGACCTGGAAAAAAGGCGCTGATCCCCGTTTCTACCCGCCTGTTTATCGTTTTGTGACATCTTCCATTGTATTTTTTTATATATGAACCGATCTTTTTTCGCGAAGCTTATGGATAACGGCAGCATTTTCCGCTGTGCGTTTTAACGTTCGCGCTATTAATCGCTCACATATTGGTCACATAGTAAGAAATTTTGGCCATTTGCCAGAATTGCTTATCACTACATGTCGAAAGGTATTAAGGCGTTTATGCTGGTTCATTGCCGGTAGCATAAATTTCTCTGCTGAAAATAGCCTCATGGAGTTTTTTTAATCTTTGCCTGCGGTTTCTCACCCCGGATGTAAAACCAGGTTGGCTGTATTGACGTTTCCCCATTCTGTTGACAGATTGTAGGGCATGAGGGGCATTTCATGGAGAATCCGCACTGCAACTCAGTCGTTTTTGTGAAAGGAATCCCCATCTCTCTCAGCGCCCTCGGGCACAACCGACCAGACCGGGTAAAAAATAAATAAAGGTCGGGCGGAAATATGCAAACAACATCACATCTGGAGCAGAATAATGAGTATTTCCTTGAAAAAGTCAGGGATGCTGAAGCTTGGCCTGAGCCTGGTCGCTCTGACCGTTGCCGCAAGCGTACAAGCTAAGACCCTGGTTTACTGTTCTGAAGGTTCGCCGGAAGGCTTTAACCCACAGCTATTCACCTCTGGTACCACCTATGACGCCAGCTCGGTGCCAATCTATAACCGCCTGGTGGAATTCAAAACCGGGACCACGGAAGTTATTCCGGGCCTGGCTGAAAAATGGGACGTGAGCGAGGACGGTAAAACCTATACCTTCCACCTGCGTAAAGGCGTGAAGTGGCAGGATAATAAAGACTTTAAACCGACCCGTGACTTCAATGCCGACGACGTCGTGTTCTCATTCGATCGTCAGAAAAACGCGCAAAACCCGTACCATAAAGTTTCTGGCGGCAGCTATGAATACTTCGAAGGTATGGGCCTGCCGGACCTGATTAGCGAAGTGAAGAAAGTGGACGACAATACCGTCCAGTTCGTGCTGACCCGTCCTGAATCTCCGTTCCTCGCCGACCTGGCGATGGACTTCGCCTCTATTCTGTCAAAAGAGTATGCTGACAACATGCTGAAAGCCGGCTCGCCGGAAAAAGTGGACCTCAACCCAATCGGTACCGGCCCGTTCCAGCTGCTGCAGTATCAGAAAGATTCGCGCATTCTCTACAAAGCGTTCCCGGGCTACTGGGGCACCAAGCCGAAGATCGACCGCCTGGTCTTCTCTATCACGCCTGATGCCTCCGTGCGCTACGCGAAGCTGCAGAAAAATGAGTGCCAGATCATGCCGTACCCGAACCCGGCTGACATCGCGCGCATGAAAGAAGATAAAAGCATTACCCTGCTGGAGCAGCCGGGTCTGAACGTCGGCTACCTCTCGTTCAACACCGAGAAGAAACCGCTGGATAATGTCAAAGTCCGCCAGGCGCTGACCTATGCGGTCAACAAAGAAGCGATCATTAAAGCCGTTTACCAGGGCGCAGGCCAGGCGGCGAAGAACCTGATTCCGCCGACCATGTGGGGCTATAACAACGACGTTAAAGACTACAGCTACGATCCGGAAAAAGCGAAAGCGCTGCTGAAAGAAGCCGGCATGGAAAAAGGCTTCACCATCGACCTGTGGGCAATGCCGGTACAGCGTCCGTACAACCCGAACGCGCGCCGTATGGCTGAGATGATTCAGGCCGACTGGGCTAAAGTTGGCGTCCAGGCCAAGATCGTGACCTACGAGTGGGGCGAATACCTCAAGCGCGCGAAAGCGGGCGAGCATCAGACCGTGATGATGGGCTGGACCGGTGATAACGGGGATCCGGATAACTTCTTCGCGACCCTGTTCAGCTGCGCGGCGGCGAAAGATGGCTCCAACTACTCCCGCTGGTGCTACAAGCCGTTTGAAGACCTGATTCAGCCGGCTCGCGCAACCGACGACCATAACAAGCGTATTGAACTCTACAAACAGGCCCAGGTAGTGATGCACGATCAGGCTCCGGCGCTGATTATCGCTCACTCCACCGTATTTGAGCCGGTGCGTAAAGAAGTCAAAGGCTACGTGGTCGATCCGTTAGGCAAACACCACTTCGAAAACGTCTCAATCGAATAATAAACAGTGTGGTCCCCCTCTCCCTTCCCGGGAGAGGGAATTGACAATTGTGAGCAATGCAGACGTCCTGTCACCAGGCAGAACGTCACTATAGAGAATCCGGGTTATGTTGCAGTTCATCCTCCGACGTTTGGGACTTGTCATCCCGACATTTATCGGTATTACCCTTCTCACCTTTGCCTTTGTGCATATGATCCCCGGTGATCCGGTGATGATTATGGCGGGCGAACGTGGTATTTCCCCTGAACGTCACGCTCAGCTGCTGGCCGAAATGGGCCTCGATAAGCCGATGTGGCAGCAGTATGTCCACTATATCTGGGGCGTGCTGCACGGCGATTTAGGCATCTCGCTGAAAAGCCGTATTCCGGTATGGGAAGAGTTTGTGCCGCGCTTTAAGGCCACGATGGAGCTGGGCGTCTGCGCGATGATTTTCGCCGTCGTCGTCGGTATTCCGGTTGGCGTACTGGCTGCGGTAAAACGCGGTTCTATCTTCGATCACACCTCCGTTGGCCTCGCGCTGACCGGCTACTCCATGCCTATCTTCTGGTGGGGCATGATGCTGATTATGCTGGTCTCGGTGCAGCTTAACCTGACGCCGGTCTCCGGGCGCATCAGCGATACCGTATTCCTTGACGATACCCTGCCGCTGACCGGCTTCATGCTGATCGACACCGCTATCTGGGGCGAGCCGGGCGACTTTATCGATGCCGTGATGCATATGATCCTGCCCGCCGTGGTGCTGGGCACCATTCCGCTGGCGGTGATTGTGCGTATGACCCGCTCGTCGATGCTGGAAGTGCTGGGTGAGGACTATATCCGCACCGCGCGCGCCAAAGGCTTGACCCGGATGCGCGTCATTGTGGTCCACGCGCTGCGTAACGCGATGCTGCCGGTCGTCACGGTCATCGGTCTGCAGGTGGGCACGCTGCTGGCGGGCGCTATTCTGACCGAAACTATCTTCTCCTGGCCCGGCTTAGGGCGCTGGCTCATCGACGCGCTGCAGCGCCGCGATTATCCGGTAGTGCAGGGCGGCGTTCTGCTGGTAGCGACGATGATTATCCTCGTCAACCTGCTGGTCGATCTGCTGTACGGCGTGGTGAACCCGCGTATTCGGCATAGGAAGTAAGGGGCCATCATGTCACAAGTTACTGAAAATAAAGTTGTCGCCGCACCGGTGCCAATGACCCCGCTGCAGGAGTTCTGGCACTATTTCAAACGCAATAAGGGCGCGGTTGTCGGCCTGGTGTACGTGGCGATCATGATTATCATCGCCGTATTTGCCAACTTCATCGCGCCGTATAACCCGGCAGACCAGTTCCGCGACGTGCTGCTGGCGCCGCCGGCCTGGCAGGAAGGCGGGAGCTTCGCGCACCTGCTCGGTACCGACGACGTGGGCCGCGATATCCTGTCTCGCCTGATGTACGGCGCGCGCCTGTCGCTGCTGGTTGGCTGCCTGGTGGTGGTGCTGTCGCTGATCCTCGGCGTGGTGCTTGGCCTGGTGGCGGGCTATTTTGGCGGGGTGGCGGATTCCGTCATCATGCGCATCGTCGACATCATGCTGGCGCTGCCTAGCCTGCTGCTGGCGCTGGTGCTGGTGGCTATCTTCGGCCCGTCGATTGTTAACGCCTCCCTGGCGCTCACCTTTGTCGCCCTGCCGCACTACGTGCGTCTGACCCGCGCGGCGGTGATGGTTGAGGTGAACCGCGACTACGTCACCGCTTCGCGCGTGGCGGGGGCGGGAGCGCTGCGTCAGATGTTCGTCAATATTCTGCCTAACTGCCTGGCGCCGCTGATTGTTCAGGCCTCGCTGGGCTTCTCTAACGCCATTCTCGACATGGCCGCTCTTGGCTTCCTTGGCATGGGTGCGCAGCCGCCGACACCGGAGTGGGGCACCATGCTCTCCGATGTGCTGCAGTTCGCGCAGAGCGCCTGGTGGGTCGTCACCTTCCCGGGTGTCGCGATCCTGCTGACGGTGCTGGCATTTAACCTGATGGGCGACGGTCTGCGTGACGCGCTCGATCCCAAACTGAAGCAGTAAGAGGCTCGAGATGGCGTTATTAAATGTTGATAAATTATCGGTGCACTTCGGCGACGAAGGGACGCCGTTCCGCGCCGTAGATCGCGTAAGCTACAGCGTGAATCAGGGCGAAGTGGTGGGCATTGTCGGTGAATCCGGCTCCGGTAAATCGGTGAGCTCGCTGGCGATTATGGGGCTGATTGATTACCCCGGCCGGGTGATGGCGGACAAGCTGGAGTTTAACGGCCGCGATCTGAAGCGCATCTCCGAGAAAGAGCGCCGCCAGCTGGTGGGCGCCGAAGTGGCGATGATCTTCCAGGACCCGATGACCAGCCTCAACCCGTGCTATACCGTGGGCTACCAGATTATGGAAGCCATCAAGGTGCACCAGGGCGGCAATAAAAAAACGCGCGTTCAGCGGGCGATTGACCTGCTGACGCTGGTGGGGATTCCCGATCCGGCATCGCGCCTCGACGTCTATCCGCACCAGCTCTCCGGCGGGATGAGCCAGCGCGTGATGATTGCGATGGCCATTGCCTGTCGGCCCAAGCTGCTGATTGCCGATGAGCCAACCACCGCGCTGGATGTCACCATCCAGGCACAGATCATCGAGCTGCTGCTGGATCTTCAGCAGAAAGAGAATATGGCGCTGGTCCTGATTACTCACGATCTGGCGCTGGTGGCCGAAGCGGCGCACAAAATTATCGTGATGTACGCCGGTCAGGTTGTGGAAGCCGGCGACGCGAAGGATATCTTCCGCGCGCCGCGCCATCCGTATACCCAGGCGCTGCTGCGCGCGCTGCCGGAGTTTGCCCAGGATAAGGCGCGACTGGCGTCGCTGCCGGGTGTGGTTCCGGGGAAATATGACCGCCCGAACGGCTGCCTGCTCAATCCGCGCTGCCCGTATGCCACGGACCGCTGCCGCAGCGAAGAGCCAGAACTGAACCTGGTGGACCACGGACGTCAGTCCAAATGCCACTTCCCACTCGATGATGCCGGGAGGCCAACCCTATGAGTACCGAACAGGCCACCGCGCAACAGCTGCTGTTGCAGGCCATCGATCTAAAAAAATACTACCCGGTGAAGAAGGGGTTATTTTCCCCTGAAAGGCTGGTTAAGGCGCTGGACGGCGTCTCTTTTACCCTCGAACGCGGCAAAACGCTGGCGGTGGTAGGGGAGTCAGGCTGCGGGAAATCAACCCTCGGCCGCCTGCTGACGATGATTGAAATCCCGACCGGCGGCGAGCTGTACTACCAGGGACAGGATCTGCTGAAGCACGATCCCCAGTCGCAGAGCCTGCGTCGGCAGAAAATCCAGATTGTGTTCCAGAACCCGTACGGTTCGCTGAACCCGCGTAAAAAGGTGGGGCAGATTCTGGAAGAGCCGCTGCAGATCAACACGTCGCTGAGCAAGGCGGAGCGTCGCGAGAAAGCGCTGGCGATGATGGCGAAAGTGGGGCTGAAAACCGAGCACTACGATCGCTATCCGCATATGTTTTCCGGCGGCCAGCGTCAGCGTATTGCTATCGCCCGTGGCTTGATGCTCGACCCGGACGTGGTGATTGCCGATGAGCCGGTCTCCGCGCTGGACGTGTCGGTGCGTGCGCAGGTGCTGAACCTGATGATGGACCTGCAGCAGGATATGGGGCTCTCCTACGTGTTTATTTCCCACGATCTGTCGGTTGTTGAGCACATCGCAGATGAGGTGATGGTGATGTATCTCGGGCGCTGCGTAGAGAAAGGTTCGAAAGAGCAGATCTTTAGCAACCCGCAGCATCCGTACACCCAGGCGCTGCTGTCGGCCACCCCGCGTCTGAATCCGGACGATCGCCGGGAGCGCATTAAGCTGACCGGCGAGCTGCCAAGCCCGCTGAATCCGCCGCCGGGCTGCGCGTTTAACGCCCGCTGCCGCCGTCGCTTCGGGCCGTGCACCCAGCTGCAGCCGCAGCTGAAGGAGTACGGCGGCCAGCTGGTGGCCTGCTTTGCCGTTGACCAGGATGAAAACCAGGAAAAACGCCCCCTGTAGTGACCCCGCTGCTGCCGAAGGACGAATGCTTTCGGCTGCGGCATATTGCTCTGCTTCCCCTTTTTTTTGCGCCGAAAAAGCCGCCCTCTGCTCTTAGAAGAATCAGTCATTCGACTTATATATAGAGATCTATAAAAAGTCTAAAATATATAATGAAGCGTCAATTTAATGATTATTATGCTTATCGTGGAATAAAGTCCGGAATAAAAAACTGGTTATTTTCATTGGTGAGGTGAATGTGATCTGCGCCTTAAGATACCTCCTAAAAAATGGAGCTATCATTTCAGATAAGAACTGATAGGGTAACCGCATAACTATCAGTGTATTAAAGCCGCTCTTACCTATACCCGGATAAAATCTTTCGCATAGCCGATCGTTCTGATCAACTTAACTTTATGAAAAACAATAAAATACACTATGCTCTAGAGGTATAGGGTCCAAATAAAAACAGCCAAAATATAATGAATTTAAAATCATGGGGTTATCTATGAACCATTATGATGATTTGCAGCGCTTCAAGGAAAAGACTCGGACACAAAGTCTTCATTTCAAGGACCTTTCATCACAATCAGCCGCCCGGGAACAGGGAGATTGGGTCATTCTCAATCAGCTTGCGCCTGGAGAAAAAGAGTCCTCGCTGGCAATGGGAGGTTCGGTATCGCTTCCTCTGCCGCAGCAGGTCCCCGCGGATACGTTTCTGTGGGTTGAGCCTGAGCCAGCCCAGGTCGCTCCCGAGCCAGCTCCGCCGATCCTGACGCCAGAGCCGCCTCCCGTGGCCCCTGTCGTCGTGCCGGCTGCCGTTGCACCGTCCCCGGTTGCCCAGGCCGCTGCCCCAGCTGAGCCGGTACCGGCGATCCCCGCTGCCGCGCCGATATCCGCCCCTGCACCGGTTACAGCGCCCGCGCCGGCAATGAGCACGCCGCCGTCCGCTGCGCCTCGTCCGCTGCCAGCCTCGGAAGGCTATGCGCACTTATTTGCGACGAAAGTCGCTGAACCTGCGGCTAAAGATAAAGATCAGCCGCTTAAATCTCTTTTAGAAAGGATTGCGACATGCCGCTGATCTGCGTGTGTTCTCCAAAAGGCGGCGTAGGAAAAACGACCCTCGCAGCAAATCTGGCCTACTCGCTGGCGCGCGCGGGTAGCAAAGTCCTGGCACTGGATTTTGACGTCCAGAATGCGCTGCGCCTGCATTTTGGCGTCCCGCTTAGCGATGAGCGCGGGTACGTGGCGAAGTCGCTCGAGCTGCATGACTGGAGCCAGTGTGTGCTCAGCGCGGGCAGCAATATCTTCGTGCTGCCCTATGGCGACGTCACCGAAAAGCAGCGTCAGGCGTTTGACGAACGGCTCGCCAGCGATCCGCATTTCCTGACGCGCGGGCTGTCGGCGCTGCTCAACTACCCGGGACTGATTATTATCGCCGATCTGCCGCCGGGCCCCTCCCCGGCGCTGACGGCGTTAACGCCGCTGGCGGACCTGCACCTGGTGCCGCTGCTGGCGGACACCGCCTCGATGTCAACGCTATCCCATGTGGAAAAGCAGCGTTTAACCGGCGGTGAGCTGAATCACAAGCTCGGACACTTTTTCGTGATAAACCAGAGCGATACTCGCCGCCAGGTGAGTCGCGACGTGGTTGCGCTAATGGAGGATAAGCTCAGCGACCGCCTGCTGGGCATTATCCACCGTGATGAAAGCGTCGTAGAGGCAAATGCTTCCCAAAAGTCGATTCTCGACTTTAGTTCATCCTCTGCAGCCGCCTTTGATATTGAAATCATTGCAAAAAAAATCTCTGCGCTGTTGGGTATCAATATTGGCGACGGCACGGTGCACAGCCAGCCTCGCATGTCAGGGCTTTAACTTATTGCAGGGCTGCTGAATGAAAAAGTCACTTTTTTGGTTGCTGGTATTGCTGCTGTCGCCGGTTGCCGTACTGGTCGTTATCACGCCGATGGACAGCCAAAAGCAGTATATTTTTGGTCTGCTGAGTATCGGCATTCTGTTCTTAATGGGGTTCAGTAAGAATCGCAGCGTTTCCGTCATTATGGTCGTGACTTCGCTGCTGATGTCGACCCGTTATATGTATTTCCGCCTGACGCAAACTCTGCATTTTAACTCCGGAATCGAAACGATTCTGGGGATGGGGCTGTTTTTGGCGGAAGTCTATATCTGGGTGATGCTGATACTGAACTACCTGCAAACGGTCTGGCCGCTGAAGCGCGAAATCGTCCCGCTGCCGGACGATATGAGCACCTGGCCGACGGTCGATATTTATATCCCCAGCTATAACGAGCCGCTCGAGGTGGTTCGCGATACGGTGCTGGCCGCGCAGTGTATTGATTATCCAGCGGATAAGATGAAAATTTATCTGCTGGACGACGGTAAGCGCAGCGAGTTTGCGGTGTTTGCCGCCGACGTTGGGGTCGGGTATATCACCCGTAACGACAACAAACATGCCAAAGCGGGCAACCTGAACCATGCGATGACCCTGACGCAAGGCGAGCTTATCTGCGTGTTTGACTGCGACCACGTCGCCACCCGCGTCTTCCTGCAGGCCACGGTGGGCGGCTTCCTCAAGGACCCAATGCTGGCGCTGGTGCAGACGCCGCACTACTTCTACTCGCCGGACCCGTTTGAGCGCAACCTCTCCGTTGGGCGCAATATTCCCAATGAAGGGATGCTGTTTTATGGCCCAATCCAGCAGGGCAACGACAACTGGAACGCGACCTTCTTCTGCGGCTCCTGCGCCGTTATTCGCCGTAAAGCGCTGGAGCAGATTGGCGGCTTTGCGGTAGAAACCGTCACCGAAGATGCGCACACCGCGCTTAAGTTTCAGCGCCTGGGCTGGAAATCGGCGTTCCTTGATATCCCGCTGGCGGCAGGTTTAGCCACCGAACGCTTGGTGGTGCACGTCATTCAGCGAACCCGCTGGGCGCGCGGGATGACGCAAATCTTCCGCCTCGATAACCCGCTCTTTGGCCGCGGGCTGACCATCCAGCAGCGTCTGTGCTATCTCAGCGCCATGCTGTACTACCAGTTTGCGCTGCCGCGCGTGGTTTTTGTTACCGCGCCGCTGGCCTACCTGCTGTTTAACCTGAACATTATCTACTCCTCGGCGAGCCTGATCGTCTCGTATGCCCTGCCGCACCTGTTCCTGGCCATCTACGTTGGCTCGAGGATGAACGGCCGCTACCGCTACAGCTTCTGGGGCGAAATTTACGACATCGTTCTGGCATTCCACCTGGTGCTGCCGACGCTGGTGACGATGATTTTCCCCAAACGCGGCAAATTCAACGTGACCGATAAGGGCGGCCTGCTGGACGTCGGCTACTTCGACTTTACCGTGGTCAGGCCGCATCTGGTGGTGGCCTGCCTGCTGGGGGTGGGCGTCGTTGTAGGCCTGGTGCGCGCCATCGGCCATGACTATTTTGGCTCCGATCCCAACGTTATCGCTCTGAACGTCGGGTGGGGGATCTACAGCCTGATCTTCCTGCTGGCGGCGATTGCGGTGGCGCGGGAAACCCGCCAGGTGCGTAAAACGATCCGTATTGATGTCGATATCCCGGTGCTCATGCACTATGCCAGCGGCATTGTCTCCCGCAGCCATACCGCCGACCTGTCGATGGGCGGCTGTCGTATCACCGTGCCTGACGATCGCCACCTGCAGGATAAAATCGAAGAGATTGAGCTGATTTTGCAGTCTGGGGCTATCTCTATTCCGGCCGAGCAGGTCACCGCGGATGCGCGCTTTATTCGCCTCAAGTTTGATGAAAATATCCCGCTCTCCCTGCGCCGCGAGCTGGTGCGCGTGGTGCTGGCCCGCGCCGACGCGTGGATTAATCCGCCGCGTCCGCAGGATAAGCCATTCCGCTCTTTCGCCACTATTCTGCGCTGCGTATTTGAGCTCTTCTGGCTGACCTGGAAAACGCGGCGCGATCGCCGTCGGCAACCTTCTGCTGCGCAGAGCGCGCAGGAGGAGGGGCAGCTATGAAACGATTAACGACCCTTGCGTTGCTGGCGGGGATGCTCTCGGCCCCCGCGCTGCATAGCGAAGAGGCCCCGGCCGAACCCTCGGCTCCGCTGAACTTCCCGCTGCCGGACGCGGCGACCGATAGCGCGCCTGATGAAGGCGCGGCGCCGACGCCGGCAGAAGCCGAATCGACGCCGGCGACAAAGCGGTTCGGGAAGTTTTTCAGCAGGTCGTCAATGGCCTGCTCCGCCTGATACAG
>NZ_JAQGFU010000148.1:0-10953 GCF_030078455.1 Klebsiella sp. Ech2A
CCGATGGCCAGCACGTCCGGGTCGGAGGTGCGGCAGCGATCGTCGATACAGATACCGCCCCGCTCCCCCACCGCCAGCCCGCCGCTGCGCGCCAGCGCGTCCTGCGGGCGGATGCCGGCGGAGAACACCACCATATCGGTGCAGAGCGAGCCGCCGTCGGCAAAGTTAAGCGCCAGCCCGCTGGCCTCGCGGACGATCTGCTGGGTCGCCTTGCTGGTATGCACTCCGACGCCAATATCGCTAATTTTTTCCCGCAGCATGGCCGCACCCGCCCCGTCCAGCTGCACCGCCATCAGGTTCGGCGCAAACTCCACCACGTGGGTTTCCAGCCCCAGCTGCTTGAGCGCATTGGCGGCCTCCAGCCCCAGCAGGCCGCCGCCAATCACCACTCCGCGCTTCGCCCCGCTGGCGCAGGCGGCGATCCGGTCAAGATCGTCCAGCGTACGGTAGACGAAGCAGCCGTCAAGATCGTTTCCCGGGACCGGCGGAACGAAGGGGTAAGAGCCGGTGGCCAGCACCAGCTTGTCCCAGCGGGTTTCGTGGCCGTGAGCATCGCGAACCACCCGCGCCTCGCGGTCAATGGCGGCAACTGGCTCGCTGAGGCGCAGCTCAATCCCGTTGTCGGTAAAGAAGTCGCCCTCCACCAGCGACAGCGATTCCGCGCTGCGGCCGGCGAAATATTCCGACAGATGCACCCGGTCATAGGCGGCGTAGCGCTCTTCGCAGAACACCACGATACGATACTGTTGATGCAGGTTACGGCTGACGCATTGCTCAAGAAAGTGGTGACCGACCATGCCGTGTCCGATCAGCACCAAAACAGGTTTTGTCATAGTGATTTGTCCTGCAGCGCGCGGCTGCGTTGAAGAAGGTTGAAAAAGCCATTCAGGCGATCCGCAGGTTTCCGGTCGTGCCGTCAGCGGGGCTGAACGGCTCAAGACCGGTCACCTTCAGGCGGGTACCGCCGCCCCCTACGCCGCTTTCGGCTGTTTTTCGTAGAGGAAGTGCAGGATCTGCTGGCGCAGGTGGTGATAGCGGCTATCGTCCGCCAGCTGCACGCGATTACGCGGCTGGGGGAGATTGATATCGAGGATTTCTCCGACCGTCGCCGCCGGGCCGTTGGTCATCATCATCACCCGGTCCGACAGCAGCACCGCCTCATCAACGTCGTGGGTAATCATCACGATGGTGGTGTTCAGCGCCTGCTGAATTTGCATGACCGCGTCCTGCAGATGGGCGCGGGTCAGGGCGTCGAGCGCGCCGAAGGGTTCATCCAGCAGCAGCACCTTTGGCTTCATCGCCAGCGCCCTGGCGATCCCCACGCGCTGCTTCATTCCTCCGGAGATTTCCCCCGGGCGCTTGTGCAGCGCATGGCCCATCTGCACCCGGTCGAGGTTGTGCTCAATCCACTCCCGGCGCTCGGCCTTGCTCATGGTGCGGCGAAAGACCCGATCCACCGCCAGCGCGACGTTGTCAAAGCAGGTCAGCCACGGCAGCAGGGAGTGGTTTTGAAACACCACCGCCCGCTCCGGCCCCGGCCCGGCAATTTCGCGGTTATCGCACAGCAGGCCTCCTTCCGTCGGCAGCGTAATCCCGGCAATCAGATTCAGCAGCGTCGATTTGCCGCAGCCGGAGTGGCCGATCAGGCTGACGGTCTCCCCTTCGTAGATATCGAAGGAGACGTTTTGCAGAGCCAAAAACTCGCCGCTGGCGGTATTGAAACGCTGGCTGACGGCCTGTACCTGAATTAATGGGTTCATAGCGACTCCTATTTTTCCTGCCAGCTGAAGCGGCGGGCGATAAGCATGAGGCCCTGCTCAAGCAGCAGGCCGACGACGCCGATAATGACGATGGCGATAATGATGTTTTCTACGTTGAGGTTGTTCCATTCGTTCCAGATCCAGAACCCAATCCCCAGACCGCCGGTGAGCATTTCAGCGGCGACAATCACCAGCCAGGCGATGCCTATCGACAGGCGCACCCCGGTCAGCACGGCGGGCAGCACCGCCGGGAAGAGAATGCGGCGCATCACCGTCCATTCGGAAAGCTGCAAAACGCGCGCCACGTTCAGGTAGTCCTGCGGGATACGCCGGACGCCTTCGGCGGTGTTGATCACCATCGGCCAGATGGAGCAGATAAAGATGGTCCAGCTCGACGCGGGCTCCGCTTTCTGGAACAGCAGCAGGCCGATTGGCAGCCAGGCCAGCGGGCTGACCGGACGCAGCAGCGCGATCAGCGGATTAAACATGCGGGCGAAGAACAGCGAACGGCCAATCAGGAAGCCCAGCGGAATGCCGACCAGCGCCGCGAGGCCGAAGCCCACCGCCACGCGCTGCAGCGATGCCAGCACGTTCCAGCCGATACCCATGTCGTTAGGGCCATCCTGATAAAACGGGTCGGCAAACAGCGTCAGCGCCGAATCAAGCGTGCTGAGCGGCGTCGGGAAGCCTTTGCCGTTAATCGCCGCCATCTGCCAGCAGAACAGGAGCAGCCCCAGCCCCAGCAGCGGCGGCAGCACCCGCTGGACGCCTTCGCGCAGCCAGCGCGTGACGGCGGGCGTTGGGCGACGGACCTGCACCGGCGGCAGGATAATGACTTCGCCCGGCGCTTTTTCAGCGCTGGCGACTGCAGGTTGGGTACTATTTTTTTGCGCGTGTTTCATCTCATGCCCCCATACGTTGAATCGCAAAGCCGCGGGCGTAGCCTTCAGGATCGGCCCCCGTCCAGACCGTTCCGTCCATCAATGTGCTGCTGCGCATCACCTGACCCGGCGCGCTGATGCCGCCAACGGCCTGCGCCGCCTCTTTCCATACGTCAATTCGGTTAATACGCTGCGCCACCGCCTGATAATCCGGCGCCGCTTTCAGCAGCCCCCAGCGTCGGAACTGGGTCATGAACCACATGCCATCCGACAGCCACGGGAAGCTAACTTCGCCGCGATCGTAGAAACGAATCGGGTGCGCGTCCTGCCAGCTGCGCCCCAGTCCGTTGTCGTATTCACCCAGCATCCGCCCGGTGAGGTACTGTTCTTTGGTATTCAGCCACGCGCGTTTCGCCAGGATGCGCGCCGTCTCGCGGGTGTTCTCTGGCGAAGCCTCTATCCAGCGCGAGGCCTCCATTACCGCCGCAACCAGCGCCCGGGCGGTATTCGGATTACGCTCCACCCACTCGCTGCGGGTGCCGAGAATTTTTTCCGGATGATCCGGCCAGATCTCCTGCGACGTCGCGGCGGTAAAACCGATGCGGTCGTTGATGGCCCGCGCGTTCCACGGCTCGCCGACGCAGAAGCCCACCATGTTGCCAATCCGCATGTTCATCACCATCTGCGGCGGCGGCACGACGACGGTGCGCACATCCTCAAACGGATTGATGCCGCCGCTGGCCAGCCAGTAATAGAGCCACATCGCGTGGGTGCCGGTAGGAAAGGTATGGGCGAAGGTGTAGCTGCCCGGCGCGCTCTGGCCAATCAGCCGCTTCAGGCCGGGAAGATCGGTTACGCCTTTGTCCTGCAGGTCCCGTGACAGGGTGATGGCCTGCCCGTTGCGGTTGAGGGTCATCAGGTTGGCCATGGCCTGCGGTTTGCTGGCAATACCCAGCTCGAGGCCGTACAGCAGGCCGTAGAGGATATGCGCCGCATCCAGCTCGCCGGAGATCAGCTTGTCGCGCACCGCCGCCCAGCTGGCCTCTTTGGTCGGCACAAGGGTAATGCCGTATTTTTTATCAAAACCTTTCAGCGACGCGATCGCCAAAGGCGCGCAGTCGGTTAGCGGAATAAAGCCCACCCGCACGGTGGTTTGCTCCGGCTTATCGGAGCCTGCCGCCCACGCTGACTGCATCAGCCCAGGCAGCAGCATCGCGCCGCCAAGCGCGGCCCCTGCCTGTAGAAAACGCCGCCGTGTCATCGAAATCTTATCGCCCATACCCGCTCCAGAACGCGCAAAAAAAAAGCGCCCGACAGTGCTTACGCACTGCAGGACGCCTTTATCCATGGACCCGCATGCCGCCGTTGGCCTGCTGCCCAAAAATGGTGAACTAACTCGATTTAGCTAATGCAAACGGGATGCCAGTTTTCCCGATAGCCGCTTTTGGCGCTTTTCCTCCCTGCAAAAGCGGCTGTCGGGGCAAAAGTTGCACCGTCGACAGGCACAAAATGCCCGCCCATTGTGCACCTACTCCTTTGGGGTTAGCGGCCATAATGACTTGACCATCAGCAGCGCGCGGGCGATTTCCACCATCCGCTGATTCTTATCCATCGCCATCTTGCGCAGCGCCTGCCAGGCCTGCTCTTCATTCATCCCCTGATGGGACATCAGGACGCTTTTGGCCTTCTCAATGACCTTGCGCTCTTCGAGACTATCCTTTAGCGACGCCAGCTGGCCGGAGAGCTGCTGCAGCTCATACGCCTGCTGGCGAACCAGCGGCAGCAGCTGCCTGTCCAGCCGTCGCGCAACGTCATCGCCGCCGTCCTCTTCCGGCCAGCGGTCGGGCGGCATCTCCGGCCCGCTCCCCTGCAGCAGCCGATCGACGGCATCGAGCAGATCGCTAATCAGCCGCTCTTCCAGACCGCGCATCAGTTCCAGACGCTGCGTCTGGGCGCAGAACCAGCGCAGCGCCGTCTCGCCGTTGTCCTCCGAGGGCTGACGGGTACAGGCGATACGCCGAAGCTGCTCTATTTCGATGCTGGCCTGGCACTGCTCATTAAACAGTGCGGTCTGCGCCGCGTCGGCCAGGGCCAGAAAGCTGTCAAAGCACGGCTGCTGCCCGTCGATACGGTCCACCAGCAGCTGGCGCAGCTCGTCGCTGAACCGGCCGCGGGCAAAGCCTAACGCCCCCAGCGCGCGCTCCTGCCCCACCAGCTCCTTGCCCTGCATAAAGCTGTAGAGCGCCACCATCCTTCCGGCAATCTGCGGATCGTCGATGCTGTCATTAAGCTGCGGGACGATATTCAGCAGGTGCCGGATAATGCGGCTGAACTGGCCGGTCGCCTCTTCGGCGGCGATAGTGCGCAGGCGCACGGCCTCGCGCAGGGTGGGAAGCTGCTCGAGGTACCACACCGCGCTGGCGATACGCCAGCACAGGGCGCTGCTGGCGCTGGCGCGCGCCGGCTCCAGCGCCTGGCGAAAGGCGGCCAGCTGTTCATTCACCAGCGCCCCGCCGGCCCGACACTCCGCGGCGTAGAGCCGGCCGCCGGAACATAGCCAGATATTGGAGGCTCCGCGCTCGCACTGCAGCATATGCACCAGGGCGCTTATCTGGTTGGCCAGCGCGCCCTGCTGCGCCAGCTGACGCAGCTGCTGCCTCTGGAGCTGGCGCGCATGTTGGAACCAGTCGTTTGCTTCAGGCACGGTGCCGGCCGTATTATTCATGCTCTCTCCAGGGTTAACGCTTTATACTTCAGCTAAGCAATAACCGTGCCTTATACAAAGGAGTCCTTATGCAAAGTATTGTGCTTATCGCCAACGGCGCTGCCTACGGTAGCGAATCCCTGTTCAACAGCCTGCGCCTGGCGATTGCCCTGCGCGAACAGCAGTCCGAACTGACGCTGAAGGTGTTTTTAATGTCCGACGCGGTTACCGCCGGGCTACGCGGTCAAAAACCGGCGGAAGGCTATAACATTCAGCAGATGCTGGAGATCCTCACCGCGCAGGACGTGCCGGTGAAGCTGTGCAAAACCTGCACCGACGGCCGGGGGATAACCTCCCTGCCGCTGATCGATGGCGTTGAGATCGGCACGCTGGTTGAGCTGGCGCAGTGGACGCTGGCGGCGGATAAAGTCCTGACCTTCTGAGTTAACCCTCTTTAGCAGGATTAAATGCCAGGCTGGCAGCGTTTATTGCGTTAAAAAATATGCCAGCTGAATGCTTTCAGGGACAACGTCATTTTTGTTTAATCTTTATCCTTTTTTTTGATCAAAATCATCATCCGTACCTTCCCCATTTGGTGTTATGCCATGAGCAAAGTGTGAACAATATCACGCGCAGGATTGAACGGGCAGGATGCCGTGGGCTGACAAAGACGGGGTTGGAAAATGGCAATGGTAAAAGCAAGTTTGACGTTGTTTGGCGGTGATACGCTGGTGGTGCGTTGTTCAGAGCGCTGCCATATTCACCTGATGAGCGCTAAGGTTCCAGGCGACAGCCACGCGGATGTGCTGAGCGTGCAGGACCGGGACCGCGCGTATATGACCGTGCCCTACAGCGGCACCTGGAACGTGCTTATTGACAGCCACAGCCAGTCGCTGGAGCACTCAATCAGCTACGTTCCCGCCTGAGGCATCCGCTGAACGCGTTGTGACCGCAGCGTCAAACCTCTCTTCATGCCCGGGTCTCCCGGGCATTTCTCAGGCCAGCCCCGGCTGACCGCAATCGCCCAGCAGATTTCTCACCTTGCCGACCAGGTCGTCGAGGCAATCATCGTGCATGCCGAGCTTGCGCAGCTCCTGCTCGAGCGAGAAAAGGTACTGGGCGTTGGTGCCAAGCGGACCGCTGGCTTTGGCGATCAGCGGCGCGATCACCTGGGCGCTGGTATCGGCTTCGAACAGCGGATGACGCGGATCCATAATGAAGACCAGCGCGTTGACCGTGCGCCCGTCGTCGAGCTCCAGCTTGCACCAGGTCGGCAAATAGCAGCCGGTGATCATCTCCCGCTTCCACAGCAGGGTGAGCTCTTCTTCCAGCGTACAGTCCGGCAGGCGGTAGGCGACGCCGGTGGTGCGCCCGCCCTCCTTCAGCGCCAGCATGCGCCCCGGCTGATGCGCGCTTCCGCGCCCGGCGGTGAGTCGCAGGCAAAAGGCGCGGTGCCAGCCCGGCAGCGTACCGGTACAGGACTCGCGATACTCGAGGGCCGGATTCCACATCAGCGAACCGTAGCCAAAAATCCATACCGATCCCGCGTCCGGACGACAGGCTAAAGTGGCCGCCAGGGAGGCTGCCCGTTGCTCTGCCGACCAGAGTAGCGATTCCTCAATAGCGCCAAACGCCGTTTTACAATCCGCATTGATTAAGAAATCACGTGTTAACACTTCTACTACCTCCGCCACTGCCCGCTTCCCGGCGTTTATCTGATGCCATCCTTGTGAAACATTCTTGTGAAACATTGCTGAATTATTATCCAGCTTTATTTGGCAATTAGCAATTAACGCCGCTCAGGCGCCGCGCGGGTAGCAGGATCGGCTATGACTTCCTGTGCCAGCGGTCATCGTCTCCCTTTTGATAGTCATGTTTTACCGCCGCCCAGGCCACTTTATGCGCCGTCTCTTCGCGGCTGGCGTCGCCCCGACGGTCCTCGCTGTGCTTGTACTGGTCCCAGGCGCTATTAAAGGCTTCTTTATAAATCTCCTGAGCATGTTCAGGCAGGACGTGGCGGACGCTGTCGGGTAGGTCTTTTTTACTGTGATAAGGCATAGTGTTCTCCAGAAAGGGGCTGGAATTTAAGTCTGGAACGCAATATTGCCCTACGCAAGGCGGGAGGGAGTGAGAAGTCGACTTTAGTAATTATCTGAATAGTAAATATAAAAGTGCAATAACAGCAGGTTATAGCAATCTAACACCATTAGTGGTTGATAGCGGTAAATTTAAGTAAAAAAACCAATCAATTTCCGTAATGTCTGTTATTTTATCAACTTACAGTATCTATAATTATAACACCTGCACAATATGGAGATGGTTCATGACCCATGCACATGAGGCGGTAAAGACCCGCCACAAGGAGACGTCCCTCGTATTTCCGCTGCTGGCACTGGCGGTGCTTTTCTTCTTCGGAAGTAGCCAGTCACTGCCAGTGGTTATTGCGATTAATATTCTGGCGTTAGTCGGCATTCTCAGCAGCGCATTCAGCGTAGTACGCCACGCTGACGTGCTGGCCCACCGCCTGGGCGAGCCCTACGGTTCGCTAATTCTGAGCCTGTCGGTCGTCATTCTTGAAGTTAGCCTGATTTCCGCGCTGATGGCCACCGGCGATGCGGCGCCGACGCTGATGCGCGACACACTGTACTCGATAATCATGATCGTTACCGGCGGCCTGGTCGGCTTCTCGCTGCTGCTGGGCGGGCGTAAGTTTGCCACCCAGTACATGAATCTGTTCGGTATCAAGCAGTATTTAATCGCCCTCTTCCCGCTGGCGATTATCGTGCTGGTGTTTCCCATGGCCCTGCCCGGCGCCAATTTCTCAACAGGTCAGTCGCTGCTGGTGGCGCTTATTTCGGCGGCCATGTACGGCGTTTTCCTGTTGATTCAGACCAAAACGCACCAGAGCCTGTTTATTTATGAGCATGAAGATGACGGCGACGACGACGACCCGCATCACGGCAAGCCGTCGGCGCACAGCAGCGGCTGGCACACCGCGTGGCTGCTCATTCACCTGATTGCGGTGATTGCGGTGACCAAGATGAACGCCAACCCGCTGGAGACGCTGCTGACCAGCATGAACGCGCCGGTGGCCTTTACCGGTTTCCTGGTGGCGCTGCTGATCCTCTCCCCGGAAGGCCTGGGTGCCCTGAAGGCGGTGTTAAACAATCAGGTACAGCGCGCGATGAATCTGTTCTTCGGTTCGGTGCTGGCCACCATCTCTCTGACCGTTCCGGTCGTGACCCTGATTGCCTTTTTAACCGGCAATGAGCTGCACTTTGGCCTCGGGTCGCCGGAGATGATCGTAATGGTTTCATCCCTGGTGCTGTGCCAGATCTCTTTCTCGACCGGACGCACCAACGTGCTCAACGGCGCGGCGCACCTGGCGCTATTCGCCGCCTATCTGATGACCATTTTTGCCTGATTCACCGCCCCCGGCCGCGCGACGCGAACCGGGGGAGGATGCATAAAAAAGCCTGCCGGTTTTGCAACCGGCAGGCTTTTGTCATATCAGGGACCGCTACTTGCTGGTATCCAGCTCGTCAAAGCCTTTAACCAGATCGTCGATCGCCTTCATTTGCTTGAGGAACGGCTCCAGCTTATCCAGCGGCAGCGCGGACGGGCCGTCGCATTTCGCATGATCCGGGTCCGGGTGCGCTTCGATAAACAGGCCGGCGATACCCACCGCCATACCGGCACGCGCCAGTTCAGCAACCTGAGCACGGCGACCGCCGGAAGCGGCGCCAAACGGGTCACGGCACTGCAGCGCGTGGGTGACGTCAAAGATAACCGGCGAGTTGTTGGAGGCTTTTTTCATCACCCCAAAGCCCAGCATATCAACAACCAGGTTGTCGTAGCCGAAGTTAGCGCCGCGGTCGCACAGAATAACCTTGTCGTTGCCGCCTTCAATAAACTTGTCGACGATGTTACCCATCTGGCCCGGGCTCACGAACTGCGGTTTCTTAACGTTGATCACCGCGCCGGTTTTCGCCATGGCTTCAACCAGGTCGGTCTGGCGGGCGAGGAACGCCGGCAGCTGAATCACGTCAACCACGTCGGCCACGGCCTGCGCCTGGCTGGCTTCATGAACGTCAGTGATGATTTTCACGCCGAAAGCCTGCTTCAGCTCCTGGAAAATCTTCATCCCTTCTTCCAGACCCGGCCCGCGATAGGAGTGGATGGAAGAACGGTTGGCTTTATCAAAAGAGGCTTTGAACACATAAGGAATGCCCAGCTTCTGCGTCACGGTCACGTAGTGTTCGCAGATACGCATCGCGAGATCGCGGGATTCCAGCACGTTCATCCCGCCAAACAGGACGAAAGGCAGGTCGTTTGCTACGTTGATATCACCAATGCTAACCACTTTTTGTTTCATAAGATCGCCTTATCAGGGTGTAACCGGAATCATTCCAGATAAATACGCGTCATACCTAAAAACCGCCTCAGCGCAGCGTATTTCGCGTATATCGACTAATGCAATGTAATTTGTTTGTGCGAAATCGTGTTGATTTGCGCGCGGATCATTTCGCTGATCGGGTCTTCAGGACACTGTTCGACGAAATAGTTCAGATCCAGCAGCGCAACGTGGTCGCACTCGAGCTGGGCGTATATCAGCCCGCGGTCGCGAATTTCGTACGGATCTTCCGGATTGAACTGCAGCAGCGCTTCGCTGGCGCGCAGGGCCAGCTCCATCTGCCGCTCTTCCATCAGCGCCGATTTTAAGGTGTCGAGCAGCTTGTGGATCACTTCCGCGTTATCCGCTTCATCAAGATCCTCATTGAACAGCTCGGCCACCGGGCTAATATTGCCCTTCAGCCACACTTCCAGCGTGTGCTCGTTGAGCGTTTCCCCGTTGAACGGGTTAATCAGCCACATCTCTTCGCTGGTTTCAGGGTCCGCGCGCAGCAGCATCTGCGTCGGGAAAATCACCGGCACCACCGGCAGAGACATGCGCTGGGCAATCCACAGCACAATCGCCCCCAGCGACGCGGCGCTCCCCTGACGGTTAATCAATACTTTATCGATCCACAGGGCATCGGAAAGCCGGTAGACGCCGTGGGAGTCCCTGAAGCCCCATTCATGATAGAAAAGCTCCAGCAGCCGCTCCAGCTGACGCTCCTGATCCCACGAGGTCGCGATCTCTTCCTGCGCCAGGCTCAGCAGCCGCTCCAGCTCGTCCTGCACGTAACCCGTTGGAAAGTCGTCGCGGATCAATTCAGAAATGAGGACCATTCCATCGCACAGTGGCGCTTTATTAAATTCGAAATCAGCTAGTGACCTCATGACTTACCCCAGTAACGGTGTTCTTGTGATGGCGAGTTGTATGATGATGAACAACACCACCAAAGCCAGCAGGAAGGTGATAAACCTGCTCTGCTGGCTGCGCGGACGCCGACGGCCCAGCGCGATAAAACCCAATGCGATGTAAATAATAACGCCAAATAGCTTCTCAGTCAGCCATCTGCCGTCTTCAGTAAACGGCAGATAGTGCGTTATTGCCATTAATCCGGCACCGCTGAGAAAGAGTATCGTGTCGCTGCAGTGCGGGACGATGCGTACCCAGCGGCGGTTAAGCCACGGGCTGCCGCTGTAGCTCCACCAGTAGCGT
>NZ_JAQGFU010000149.1:0-10915 GCF_030078455.1 Klebsiella sp. Ech2A
CCACCGGCTGGGCCTGCTGCGCAACGATCGTCACGTGGTTGACCGGCGGCTTACCGCCGCGCTTGAGCTCGTCGCCGTCGCCGCCGAAGCGCAGGCTCGCCAGGCGTCCCTGACCCTCAATGACCTGGCCGTAGATATCGTAAATATCCGCCCCGTAGCGCTTCTGACCAAAAAAGGCGTTCCACGGATCCGGCGTCGCATAGTCGGTAATGTTCAGCACGCCGCTATCCACCGCCGAGAGCAGGACATTCACCTGCTTCGGCGTCTCGCCCTCTTTGACGCTGGCCTTCACTTTGACCGTCAGCGGCCGGTTGGGACGCATTTTTTCCGGCGCATCCAGCGCCAGGGTCAGGCGGCGGTTTTCATCGCCGAGCGGCAGATGCAGCAGCCCCACCGCCCGCTTCGGCGTCGCGGAGCGCGATTTGTCGCCGGGGCGGATCACCAGCGTGCTGAGATAGAGGTCGTGGCGGTTCCAGGCTTTATCGACCGGGATGGACAGATCCATCCCCGCGGCCGGAACGTCAATTTCCTGCCACCACAGCGGGCCTTCGCTGGACTCGACCATCGCATAGCCTTTACCTGCCGCCGGCGCGGCGATATGCAGCTTAATGGTGTCGCCGGGCCTGTAGGCCGGTTTATCCAGCTTCATGGTGACCCGGTCAGGACGCGCGGCTCCCGCGCCGTCGCTGTTATCCTGCCAGCTGTAGCCGGCCCAGAAGCGCACGCTGCTGACCGCCCCATCCGGATCCTTCACCTCCAGACGATAGGAGCCCCACTCCACCGGGAAGCTCACCTTCGCCGTTTGCCCGGCCTGCAGATCCAGCGACTCCTCGCCCTCCTGCAGATCTTTCTGATCGAACTGCGACTGCCAGCCTTCGCTATCCGACCAGTTCCAGTAGTAGTCGCGGCGTTCGCGAATGAGGCGCACCTGCAGCCCGGAGACCGCTTTTTTGTCTCCGGCAGCGTCGGCGTAGACAATCTCAAACCCGGCGGTGCTGTTTTCATCCACCACCGGCTGCTTCACCGTGCTGTCGGTGCGGTAGTCGTACACGTCCTTCAGGGTGAACTCAGGACGGATGCCCGGCAGCGCCTCGGCGGGCCAGATGGCCTGCTGCACGGTGCGGGTCACCGGACGACCGCCGGACTCCAGCAGGCTGGCCTGTAAAATTACCTGCAGCGGCGAATGGCTATCCTGCCACTGGCTGGCGGTGGTCACTTCCCCGCGGCCTTTTTCGTCCAGCGTCATCTGCACTTCATCGAGGCTACGGGAGAGGTTCTCCTCGGCAATATCGCCAAACTGGAAGCCCGGCAGGGCGGCGACCGCATCGCGCAGCGGGCGCAGGAACAGTTTCCCCTGCAGCTGGTTGCCGCTGGCGGGCGCGCCGTATAAATAGGCCCCGGCGACGGCAAAGGTCACGTCGGCATCCGGCGCCACGGCGCCCTTTTGCCCGCTCAGGTTCAGCGCCATCCGTTCGGGCATGAAGTCTTCGACGTGGAAGTCCCACTCGCGCGGCTGATTGTCGCCGGTGCTGGCGCGGATATGCCACATGCCGGTCGGCGCGCCGGCGTCGAGCGGCCAGGTAAACTGATACAGGCCGTTCACCGGCTGGCTCATCCGGGAGCTAATCACCTGGCCGTCCGGCTGAACCACCTCAAGCTTCACCGGCTGCTCGGCCAGCGGCCTGCCGTCGCCGTCACGCAGCAGCGCGTTGAGGATCACCGTCTCCCCCGGGCGGTAGAGATCCCGAGGGCCAAACATAAAGAACTGCTTGCTAAAGCCGGGGGCTCCGGCAATGGCGAACTCCGCCAGATCCAGCGCCGGCAGCTTGAGATCCAGCAGGGTGGTTTGCCCCTCTTTGCGCGCCAGCAGCAGCGCTGCCTCTTTATCGGTTTGCACCGTCACGTGGCCCTGGCCGTCGCTTTTGGCCTGCGCCAGCGTCTGCCCTTTGGCGTTGAGCAGCTGAACCTCGATATCGGACTGCGCGGCGCCGTTTTCGAGACTTTGGGTGAAGACGTCCAGCCGGTTGTGGTAGCGATGCGCCGAGACGCCGATATCGCTGAGGGTAAACAGCGTCGCGGCGTTGCTGTAGCTATAGTGGCCCGCCTGGTTCATCACCGCCACGTAGACGCCCGGCTGCTGCAGCGGTTTGATATCCGCCAGCGGCAGCAGCAGCTTTTCCCGCGTATTGCGCGCCGGGTTGAGGTCAAAACGCCCGCTGTAGACCAGGTCGGCCATTTTCAGCAGCTCGTCGGACTCCCAGTTGCTTAGCGAATTCCGGTACTCCCACTGGCTGACGAAGGCGGACAGCGATTCGGGCTTGATGCGAAAGAAGTTCACGTCGACGTTGTCAACGTTCAGGGCCATCACCGGCAGCCCGGCCACCACTTTGCCCGGCAGCAGCGAGCCCCGGCTGGCAAAGCCGATGCTGGGGGCCACGTCGCGGGTGGCGATGGTTTTTTCAAAAGAGGTGCCGAAGGTCGCGGTATTCAGCGCGGTGAGCGTAGGGTCAACGGAGACAATCAGGTCGCGTTTCGGCTCAAGATGGCGCAGGCGCAGCTCTTTCAGGTTCGGCGCCAGCTCCCAGGCGCCGTCAACCTTACCGCTTTTTTTATCGACGAGGTGCACGCTGCGGGAGAAATCCTGATCCGGCTGCAGCGGAATGGAGAAGGTCAGGACCAGCGTCGCCGCCCCGTCCAGCTGGACCTCCGAGGCGTCGAGCAGCGTCAGCGCCTTGCCTTTACTTTTCTCCGCCAGCTTAGCGAGCTGGGCGCCGTCCGGCTTCGCCGCGTCCTGCTTATCCGTGGAAGAGGCGGCGGCTGGCCCGGCGGTCTGAGTTTTGCCGCTGTCGTCGCAGCCGGCAAGCGAAAATGCGGTAAGCAGCGCCAGCGACAGCGTCGCTAAACGAAATGGTTTCATCCTTTAACCCCTCGGCCCAACGGCCTGATATCTGTAGTGAACATATTATTATGCGCCAACGGCCGATTTACCAGTTGCTTATAATATCCGCAGCGCGTCGACGGCCTGATTTTGCCGATGATATAATTTCAGCGATAGGTTTTACCCGGCAGATGAGAATAATAACGACGGCGTATTTGCGTCCGGGCAGCGAGAAAAATTACAACAAACTTCGCACGATGAATATAAAACATGCCGCAGAGCGCAATTAAAAATAAGAGAGACTAATAATACACGGACTTAATTATAATGTGAAAGCGCATATTTCCTCCCGGCTTAATTCTGAAATTAACATTAGCCGCCTCGTATAAATTGACAACGCGCCGGTTTTCTCATACTTGAACGCTATGGCGTAATATTTCATGCCGCCCTTACCTTCGCGTTGGTCGTCCATTCTCATCTTCAGATGGAGAGCGGGCTTCATTGCCGCTGCCCGGCAAGGCGCATAATTTACGGCATATGTTAATGCCCACGTAGGCTAAAACACTTCTGGTGGTAGCACTGACTGCCCGTTCTGCGAAATCAATAACGGCACAACAGTCATCCGTTCCGTATTGACATATAAAATAAATAATATGGGAATTATTTATGTCACAAATGAGCGCTCTTTTAATTATTCTTTTTATTCTTTATACAGGCGATGTTATTTCGACCCGGACAAAAGCCAGGGTCCCTTCCGTCTTTGTTTGTGCAGCGCTATTTCTGGGCGGGTACTGGACATTTTTCCCGGCGGATATTATCAGCCGGGCGGGAATCACGGCGCCCGTCGCCATCATGCTGATGTATCTTCTGATTACCAATATGGGGACCCTGCTGTCGCTGAAGGAGCTCATGCGCCAGTGGAAAACGGTGGTCGTTGCGCTTGCGGGTATCGCCGGCATAACGGTGGCCGTCTTCGCGGTGAGCCTGCTGCTGTTTGACCACAACACCGCGCTGGTTACCATCCCGCCGCTGGTCGGCGGGATCGTTTCATCATTGATTATGTCGCAAGGCGCAAGCAACGCCGGGCTGGTGGATCTGTCGGTGCTGGCGATTCTGATTTACGTGATGCAGGGATTCGCCGGCTATCCCCTCACCGCCATCATGCTGCAACGCGAAGGAAAAGCGCTGCTTACGCGCTACCGCAGCGGCGAGCATCATCCTGATAGCGCTGAAGATGAACGGACCCTCCTCGCCTGCGGTGAAGAAATGATGCCGCGGTTGTTTAGCCGCATCCCCACAAGCTACAACAGTACCTATTTTAAATTCCTGCGCCTGGCGATAGTGGGCTGCCTGGCCTGGTTTGTCTCCGAGCTGGCAAAACCCATAGTCAGCATCAGCCCGTTCGTACTGTGCCTGTTTTTTGGCGTGGTCTTTACTTCATTGGGCTTTCTTGAAAAACATACGCTGCAAAAAGCGAACGGGTTCGGCTTTGCCGTAATGGCATTGATGCTGTTTATCTTTGATACCTTGAACAAAGCCACGCCGGATATGCTGCTGCGCCTGCTTTATCCGATGGCGGTGCTCATCGCCACGGCGGTTATCGGCATGTTTATCGTTTCCTGGGCCGTAGGGAAAGCGCTCGGCGTCAGCGGCGCCATGTCATTCGCCATCTCCCTGACCGCGCTGTACGGCTTTCCGGCGGATTACATCATCACTAACGAAGCCATTAACTCCCTCACCCTGGATGAAAAAGAACGCCAGATGCTGACTCAGCACATGCTGGGGCCAATGCTGGTCGGCGGGTTTATCTCCGTGACGATTGTTTCCGTCATCCTCGCCGGAATACTGGTGGGCTATCTGGTGCCGGCTGTTGGCTGAACGCTTTCATTTTCTACCTACCTATGGAGTCCGTTTTATGATTAACCCCGCTATTACCGCCATCATCGCCAGAGAAGAGCAGGCGACAATCGCCTTTCGCCGCGATCTACACGCCCACCCGGAGCTGCCGTGGGAGGAACGGCGAACGACGGAGCGCGTCGTGGCGGAACTGGAGAGCATCGGCATCGCCTGCCGTCGTACCGTTCCGACCGGCGTCATTGCCGACATCACCGGCGGCAGGCCGGGCAAGACGGTCGCCCTGCGCGCCGATATGGATGCGCTGCCGGTGCAGGAGCTCAACGATCGGCTCAGCTATAAATCGCAAATCGCCGGGAAAATGCACGCCTGTGGGCATGATTCCCATACTGCAATGCTGCTCACCGCCGCCCGCGCGCTGTATGAGGTTCGCGAGCAAATGGCCGGTAACGTGCGTTTAATTTTTCAGCCCGCCGAGGAGATTGCCGAGGGGGCGAAAGCCATGATCGATCAGGGCGCGCTCGATGGCGTCGACAACGTTTTTGGCATGCACATCTGGTCCGGTTCCCCTGCCGGTAAAATCTCCTGCAACGTGGGGTCGTCGTTTGCCTCCGCGGATTTACTCAAAGTCACTTTTCGCGGCCGCGGCGGGCACGGTTCAATGCCGGAGGCCTGCATCGATGCGGCGGTCGTCGCCTCCGCCTTCGTGATGAATTTGCAGGCTATCGTGGCGCGTGAAACTTCGCCGCTGGAATCCGCGGTGGTCTCTATCGGCCGAATGGATGTCGGCACCCGGTTCAACGTGATTGCCGAACATGCCGTTCTTGACGGCACCGTGCGCTGTTTCAGCATCGAAACCCGCCAGCGCCTGGAGGCCGCAATAGCGCGCTATGCGCAGCATACCGCGGCGATGTATGGTGCCACCGTTGACGTCGACTACTGCTACGGCACGCTGCCGGTGATTAACGAAGAGCGCAGCGCACGGCTGGCGCAATCGGTGATCCGCGAGGCCTTCGGCGACGACGTGCTATTCAGCGAAAAGCCAACGACCGGCGGAGAGGATTTCAGCTTTTATATGCAGGATATTCCCGGCTGTTTTGCCCTGCTCGGCTCCGGCAATAAAGAGAAAGGGAGCGACTACGCCCACCATCACGGATGCTTCAATATTGATGAGCAGGTGATGAAAACCGGCGCCGGGCTGTACGCCCAGTACGCCTGGCGCTATCTGCATCAAAACCGCTTCTGATCGTTTCTCCCCGGCGTGCGCCGGGGACATATCACATTACGATATGTATTACGTGAAAATGCCTTGTCGGTAAGGGCAAAAACATCAACAATCTATCTATTGTTGATGACACGGAGATAGCCATGTCCACTTCGTTTTTTGTCGCCGCCGACTGGTTAGCGGAACATATTGATGACCCGGAAATCCAGATTATCGATGCCCGAATGGCGCCGCCCGGGCAGGAAGATCGCGATTTGCACGCCGAATATCGCGCGGGCCATATTCCCAACGCCGTATTTTTCGATATTGAAGCCCTTTCCGATCGCACCAGCCCGCTGCCGCATATGATGCCGCGGGCGGAAGCCTTCGCCGTAGCGATGCGCGAGCTGGGCGTCAGCAGCGATAAGCATCTGGTGGTTTACGATGAGGGCAACCTCTTCTCGGCGCCGCGCGCCTGGTGGATGCTGCGGGCCTTCGGGGTCGAAAACGTCTCTATTCTCGCCGGCGGCCTGGCCGGCTGGCGGCGCGATGAGCTGCCGCTGGAGCAGGACGAGCCGCAGCTGCCGGAGGGCGAATTCGACGGCCGCTTCGATCCGCTGGTGGTTAAGCGGCTGACCGACGTGCTGCTGGTGAGCCATGAAGGATCGGCCCAGATCGTCGACGCGCGTCCGGCCGGGCGCTTTAACGGTCTCGTCGATGAACCGCGTCCTGGCCTGCGCCGGGGGCATATTCCCGGGGCGCTGAACGTTCCGTGGACCGAGCTGGTGATTAACGGCGAGCTGAAAACTATCGACGAGCTGAACGATATTTTCCTGCGCCAGGGCGTGGACTTCGAGCGGCCGATTATCGCCAGCTGCGGATCCGGCGTCACGGCGGCGGTGGTGGTGCTGGCGCTGACAACGCTGGGCGTTAACGGCGTCAGCCTGTACGACGGTTCATGGAGTGAATGGGGCGCCCGCGCCGATTTGCCGATCGAGCCGGCGCAGTAAAACGGCGGCGGGGTGAGCGCCCCGCCGTCATCAGATAATGCGGTTCTGCTTGAAATCGCGCAGGAAGCTGCCCCAGCGCTTTTCATAGAATGGCGCGATATGGGCAATCATAAAGTGGCTGATGCCCTTCTCCCCTTCCACCACCTGACAAATATCGATCGGCTCATCGCCGGGTAGCGTGTCGGTTGCCACGCTGCCGGTTGCCTGGATGATCTCTTCGATATCCCCCTCGGCCTCAATGCCGATAAGCAGGTTCGCCGGCGCGTCCGCGCTATCTTTGATCGAGCACAGAAACGCCCGCTTCACGGTTTTCAGGGATTTAAATAGCGTGGTCAGCGAATCCACCATCTGCGCCGGCGGCTCGGCCACCTCGGAGAGCAGCAGCGGCGCCCCGCCCTCCAGCACGGTTTGCGCGCTCAGCGGACCGCCCTCTTCACCCAGCAGATGCTTGATTTCGTTCGGCGTGAACTCTTTCCCGGCCGGCAGTTTGGCGTTGAGGAACAGCGTCTCGCCCGGGGTCATCGCCATCAGCGTACGCGCCGGCATCGCCACAAAGGACTGCTCGTCTTCGACCGCCTGCTGCAGGGCCTCCAGCGAGGTAAAAAAGGGAATGACCGAGGCGCCATCGTCTTTTTCCCAGTGCTGCAGGTCGACGGCGCTCTCTTCCACAACCTGTTCACCTTCCGCCGCCGCGCCGGGCACCCAGACGGTGGACTCCAGCAGCGTACGGAAAAAAGCCGGGCGATGGCCGGGCTCAATCGCCGCCTTTTCCAGCAGAGTTTCTAATTCATTTTTAGTTTCGGACATGGCTCTCACAACATCAGAATCAGCAATCCCCGGCCGCGGGCCGGGGTGAGACAATCCGGGGCGCCAGCGCCCCGCCATTTTTTACTCTGCGGTTAACAGATTGGCAATCGTGCGCACGCCGAGCCCCGTCGCGCCGGCCGACCACTGCTCAACGGCGGATTTACGGTAGGTCGCGGAGCAGTCGATGTGCAGCCAGCCCTGATGATAGTTCTCAACGAAATGGGAGAGGAACCCTGCCGCCGTGCTCGCACCCGCCGGATAGGCGGCGCTGCCGGTGTTGTTCAGCTCGGCGAAGTTCGACGGCAGCTGGCCGCGGTGGAATTCCGCCAGCGGCAGGCGCCAGAAGGCTTCGTTTTCCGCCTGCGCGCTCGCCAGCAGGCGAGACGCCAGCGCATCGTCGAAGCTGAACAGCGCGTGGTAGTCGTTGCCCAGGGCGGTTTTCGCCGCGCCGGTCAGCGTCGCCGCGTCGATAATCAGCTCCGGCTTCTGCGCAGAGGCATCGATCAGGCCATCCGCCAGCACCAGACGGCCTTCGGCGTCGGTGTTCATAATTTCTACGGTTTTACCGTTACGGTAGCGAATAATATCGCCCAGCTTGAAGGCGTTGCCGCTAATCAGGTTGTCGGCGCAGCACAGATAGAGCTTCACGCGCTTATTCAGGCCGCGGGTAATCGCAAACGCCAGCGCCCCGGTCACCGTTGCCGCGCCGCCCATGTCGGACTTCATCGAATCCATAAACGCGCTCTGTTTGATGCTGTAGCCGCCGGAATCGAAGGTGATGCCTTTCCCCACCAGGCAGGCGTAGACCGGCGCGTCTTTATCGCCGGTTGGGTTGTAGTCCAGCGCCAGCAGGACCGGCGGGCGCTCGGAACCGCGTCCAACGGTGTGCAGGCCAAGATAGTTCTGCTCGCGCAGGTCTTCGCCTTTGGTGATGCGGTAGGTCACGTTGTCGCAGCCAACGCCGCACAGCAGGTCGACCGCGCGCTGGGCCAGCTGCTCCGGGCCGAGCTCTTCCGCCGGGGCGTTAATGGTGTCACGCACCCAGTCGATAATGGCCAGACGGCTATCCAGCTCGCGCTTTTGCGCCTCGTCCAGCGCCGGCCACTCAACCTGACGGCTGCCTTTCGGCCCTTTATAGCCCGCCCAGAACGCCCACGCGCGGTCGGTATTCCAGCCCTCGCCGTCGAGCGCAACGTGCCTGATTCCCATGCCGTCAACTTTACGCGCCGCGCGCTGAATCAGGCCCAGGTCGTCTTTGCCGTTCAGATGCAGGGTGATGCCGTCGTTGTTAATGCTGTAAGCCGCTTTTTCTCCCCAGCGTGCGTCGGCGGGTTGGGTCGTCAGCGTAATCTTCATGGCTTCGGTCATTTTATTCATCCTTATTAGCAAACGGGCCACCCTATGGCAGCCCGTTAAAATTTTTCCGCTAAATGATTCGCGTTGCTGGAAGGCGGCAAGTAAGCAAATCCCCAGGAGCATAGATAACTATGCGACTGGGGTGAGCGAATGCGGCCAACGCATCTGCAACGCGGAGCATGCCGCGAAAATTATTCTGCTTCGTCTAACCAGACTAGCAGAATTGCCTCCAGAATTTTTTCATTGGATGCGTTTGGATCGTCATTAAACTCTTCCAGCTCGCAAATCCACTGATGCAAATCGGTGAAGCGAACGGTTTTCGGGTCGAGATCCGGGAAGGCGTCATAAAGCGCTTCGCCAATTTCGCGACTGTCGGTCCATTTCAGTGCCATATTAATGCTCGCGTGCGTGGTTGATGGTGTAGCGCGGAATTTCGACGACCAGATCGTCGGCGGTCACGCGCGCCTGGCAGCTCAGACGGCTGTCGGGTTCCAGCCCCCAGGCCTTATCCAGCATATCGTCTTCATCTTCGGTACTTTCGGCCAGCGAGTCAAAACCTTCACGCACGATGCAGTGGCAGGTGGTGCAGGCACAGGATTTTTCACAGGCGTGTTCAATCTCAATACCGCTACGCAGCGCGGCATCAAGAATGGTCTCACCGATCTCAGCTTCCACAACTACGCCATCCGGGCACAGGTCCTGGTGGGGTAGAAAAACAATCTTTGGCATATTAAACCTCGTCCACGGATTGGCCTTTCAGCGCGGTACGGACCGACTGGTCCATGCGGCGTGCGGCAAATTCCTGGGTTTGTGTGTCTATATTTTTAATGGCTTCTTTTATTGCATCGGCGTCATCGCCTGCCGCCACCGCGCGCAGCTGCGCCGTTGCGTCATCGATAGCCTGACGTTCTGCGGCGCTTAACAGCGCGGCGTCTGAGGCCAGCGCGCTTCCCAGGCTTTCCAGAACGCGTGCGGCTTCAACTTTTTGCTCGGCCAGCATTCGCGCCTGAACGTCCTGCTCGGCGTGGCTCATCGAATCTTTGATCATGGTGGCTATTTCGCTGTCGCTCAGGCCGTAGGAGGGCTTCACCTGAATGGAGGCTTCAACCGCGGTCGATTTCTCCATGGCGGTGACGCTCAGCAGCCCGTCGGCATCGACCTGGAAGGTGAAGCGAATATGCGCCCCGCCCGCCGGCATCGCCGGGATACCGCGCAGCGCAAAGCGCGCCAGCGAACGGCAGTCCTGCACCAGCTCGCGTTCGCCCTGCATGACGTGGATAGACATCGCCGTCTGACCGTCTTTAAAGGTGGTGAACTCCTGGGCGCGGGCCACCGGAATGGTGGTATTGCGCGGGATCACTTTCTCCACCAGGCCGCCCATCGTTTCCAGCCCCAGAGAGAGCGGGATAACGTCGAGCAGCAGCAGCTCGCTGTCCGGCTTGTTGCCGACCAGAATATCGGCCTGAATGGCGGCGCCGATGGCGACAACTTTATCCGGGTCGATGGTGGTCAGCGGGGTACGGCCAAAAAACTCGCCGACGCGCTCGCGCACCAGCGGCACGCGGGTTGAGCCGCCCACCATCACCACTTCCAGCACCTCTTCCGCGCTCACGCCGGCGTCCTTCAACGCGCGACGACAGGCCAGCAGAGTGCGCTTAACCAGCGGAGCAATCAGCTCATTAAAGTGGCTACGGGTGATTTCACCCTGCCAGCCGCCGACGTCAACGCGGGCGGTTTCCGCCGCGCTGAGGGCAATTTTGGCCGCAATAGCCGCGTCCAGCAGCTCGCGCTGCAGGCGGTTATCGC